>JAFSXQ010000241.1 GCA_017444005.1 Bacteroidaceae bacterium
GTTTCTCATGCTCGCCCTGCTGTGCCTCTGCTGCACGGCGTGGGCACAGTTCGGAACCATCAGCCCGCTGCATGTCGAAGGCAACCAACTGAAGGACACGCACGGCAACACCGTGGTGCTGCATGGTTTCATGGACACACCGAGTCCCTACTTCAACAACGGACGATGGGGTGGTGCCTGCAACGACAACACCGTGCAGCCGTGCATCACCTACTTCGACCGCATCTTCCAGGCTGTCACCGACACCGCACAGGGAGCCTACTGCAACCTGTTCCGCCTGCATCTCGACTGCTGCTGGACCAACGACAACAGTTACACCTATGCCACAGCCGCCGACCAGCCGGCCGACACGGGCGGCGAGGCCAACATCAAGCACTTCAATCCCGCGCGACTGAAGAAGTACATGACCTCGCTCTACTTCCCCATTGCCCAGAAGGCCATGCGGCGAGGTATGTACGTCATCATGCGCCCGCCAGGCGTATGTCCCGGTAACCTGAAGGTGGGTGACTACTATCAGAAGTACCTGCTGGAGGTGTGGGACATCGTGACGCAGAATGCCAATGTGCGCCGCAATGCCGGATGGCTGAGCATCGAACTGGCCAACGAACCCGTCAGCCTGAAGGATGCCAACGGCAACAGCAACGCCAAGGCCCTGCACGACTACTTCCAGCCCATCGTCGATAAGATTCGCGCCAACGGCTTCACGGGTATCATCTGGGTGCCCGGCACCGGCTGGCAGTCCAGTTATGCCGACTATGCCCGTTATCCCATCACGGGCTACAACATCGGCTATGCCGTACACGACTACACGGGCTGGTACGGTTGCAGCGACAACCATTGCGACCCCGACGCGCTCATCACGCAGTTCCACAACCAGGTGCCCGTGGTCGACACCAACCCCATCTGCATCACCGAGATTGACTGGAGCCCCGAAGACCCCAGCAAGGAGGGCCACTACAACGAACACGGCGAGTGGGTGCAGCCCAACATGGGAACGTGGTCGACGGGCAGCACCTCGAAGTGGGGCGTTGCCTTCAAGAAGTTGCACGACCACTACGGCAACATCTCCATGACGCTGTCCGGCTCGCACTGCTATTTCGACTGGGACACCTACGAGAAGTCGGGCTACAAGAAGGTGGTGCCTGCCTACGGTGGCGAACCCGAAGCCTGCGCCAAGGCCTGCTTCGACTGGTATGCCGAATGGGCTCAGGAGAAGCAGCCGCGACCCGAATTCAGCCGCCAGTGGACGGCCGACCGCAACACCGGGCAGTACATCAACCCCATCATCAATGCCGACTTCCCCGACTGCGATGTCATCCGCGTGGACGATACCTACTACCTGCTGAGCACGACCATGTTCCACATGCCGGGCGCCACCCTCATGAAGTCGAAGGACCTGGTGAACTGGGAGTATTGTGCCAATCCGCTGAAACTGATTGTCGACAACGACGACTACAACCTGAAGAACGGCAAGAACCACTATTCGCAGGGCATGTGGGCCGGTAGCCTGAACTACCACAACGGCAAGTTCTACATCTACTTCCCTTGCTCCACATGGTCGCACGACTCGCAGAGCGTCCTCCTCACGGCCACGAACCCGGAGGGCGAATGGCAGGACACCCGGTTGAAGAACGCCTATCACGATCCGGGATGGCTCTTCGACGACGACGGCTCGCTCTACGTAGCCTGCGGCATCGGCGACATCTATGTTGCCAAACTCAACCCGAATACCTATCAGGAAATCTCGAGCACCCGCGTCATCTCGGTCGGTAACGGTTGCGAGGGCAGCCACATGTACCACATCGGTGACTACTATTATATATATGCTACGTACGGCGGCACCGAGGGTTCGCAGACCATCTTCCGTTCCAAGAACCCCATGGGCCCGTATGAGGAACACGAGGGGCGCATCTTCGAAGGGCAGAAGATTCACCAGGGCGGCCTTGTCGAGACGCAGACCGGCCAGTGGTGGACCATCCTGTTCCGCGATGCCGGAGCCATCGGACGCGTTCCCTATCTGGAGCCTGTAACGTGGAAGGACGGGTGGCCCGTCCTGGGTAAGGCCGGCCGCGACGTGAGCGAGAACGGCACGGGATACAAGAAACCCGACGTGGGCGGCGGCGGTCCGTTGACCTACCTGCTCACCAACGACCCCTTCGCCGGCACCCGTCTGGGCATGCAGTGGCAGTGGAACCACAATCCCGACAACTCGGCCTGGAGCCTGAGTCACGGCTGGTTGCGCCTGAATACGACGGGCATCACCGACGACCTCATGCAGGCCCGCAACTCGCTCACCCAGCGCATCCTGGGCTATTCGGCAGCCAACACGGCCTCGAACAAGGTGCAGGATAGTTACGGCACCATCAAGATGGCCATCGGCGGCATGAAGGACGGCGACGTGGCCGGTCTGGCCGTCTTCCAGGACCCCTACGCCCTGATTGGCGTGCGCCAGCAGGACGGTGTACGCCGCCTCTACAGCAAGCGCAGCGACTACGAGGACTGGGGCAACGTCACCGAAGCCAAGGAGCAGGAGGGCGACATCATCGAGGCCGACACCATCTACCTGCGTGCCGTCGTGAACTTCGGCACCAGCGTGGCCAAGTTCTACTACAGCATCGACAACCAGACGTGGACGAAGTTCGGCATCGACCTGAACATGCGCTACACGCTGAAGATATTCGTCGGTCAGCGCTTCTACCTCTTCAACTATGCCACGCAGCAGAACGGCGGCTATGTCGACATCGACTGGTTCTCCACCGAGCCGGAGTTCACCGAAGAGAAGTTCTATGCCCCCGGCACGCTCGACCTGCTGGATCCCGAGGACCTGATGATGGACAAACTCGTCGCCGACCCGGGCACCGTTGAGGTTCGTCCGGGCGAGACCGCCGTGGGCCGCTTCTATGCCATCGGCAAGACGGGTTACCGCCGCGACGTCAGCGATTTGGTAGAGACCAAGAGCAACAAGAAACTCATTGCCGAGTACGACAGCGGTCTGGTCATCGGCAAGGCGCTGGGTAACGCCCAGATAGTAGCCTCCTTCACCGACGAGTACGGCACCCGGCGCACCGCTCGCATGAATGTGGTGGTCACCAACGA
>JAFSXQ010000242.1 GCA_017444005.1 Bacteroidaceae bacterium
CGCCCAGAGCTGATGCCAACAGATTGGCGATGGCGGATGATGTGAGGTAGTTGTACACCATCTTGTTCAGTTCCGTCGGTGTAATCTTTTTTAGTATCCATTCTTGTGCGTTGTTGCTGGCCGGACGGCCCACGAAAAACACGTCACCGTTTGCTTCCGAGATACCGGCCGCCGTGGTGGCGACCAGATCTACGGTCATGTTCTCAATCTGCTGGCCTACACTGTTGGCCCACGTTCTTATCTCTGGCATATTCTATACATTTTAATGGTTTATACTATCTATTGCTTGCTAAACACGCTTACCGTTCCTGGCTGCTGCTCGACCACCATGTCGTCGAGCAGTTCCATCTGCTCACCCGTGTAGTCGTTGCTACTGATCAGTTTCTTTAACTCGTCCGGGCTTAGTTTGTCGAACTCCGCCTTTTTCTGCTTGGCGGCAAGGGCTTCCACCGCTTTGTTGACGGCCTTGTTGTATCTGGCGAAGTAGGCGTTCACCGCCATCTTCTCATCGTCGCTGATGGCCTTGGCGCCCTCCATCTGCCATTTCTCGGCCTTGGCTGTCATCGCGTCGAACTGTCCGTCCTTCATCTTCTCCCTGGCCTCCTTCAGGTCGGCCTCGTACTCCTGTGCGGCAGGGCGCAGGGCCTTGATGATGCGCAGTATCCTCATCCGGCCCTGGTCCTCCATCTTCGTCGTGCGGCTCTGCTTCAGCAGACCGTAGAGCATGGCAATGCGCTCGGCTCTCATGACTCACCTCCTTCCTCCGGCTCTTGTCCGGGCTCCGGCTCACCTGCCGCTTCCGCTTCGGGCTCCGCGGCGCCTGGGGTGTAGTCATACTGCTCAAGGGCGAGGTAGAGATCCCTGGCTGCGACCGACAGGGGTACCGAGTCTGCCATGTCGTAGGGTGCGACGGTGTTGAACGTGCGTCCGTCTTGTGCGGTATGGGCGGCCACGGTGCCTATGAGCGTATTGCCCTCATAGGCCGTGCCCTGCAGTTCCTTCACCTTGCGGGTCTGGTTGTCCAATGAGCATGAGCCGTTGATGCTGATGCCAGTCTCCTGGTCTTCGAAGGAGAATCCTGCCTGGATCTCGACTTTCTGTAATTCCAATTTGTTCATAATGATAAAAATTTAATGGGTTTGTAAAAGTTATGCGTCTCTTGACAGTTCGCCGTTGACGTTCACCACGAACTGTCCGGCCATGTGGTAGATCCTGTCGTCCGCCGTGGAGTTGTAGGTGAGGTACCACAGTTTCACGACTACCGTGTAGCCCGCCAGTGCGCCATCCTGGAAGACCGGGATGTTGGCCGTGATGTCGTTGCCGGAGACGTCGGTGGTCTTGTGCGTCACCACGCCATCAGTCTTCTCTGTATTGCTGACATCGATGCTGATGCCCGTATTGTTGCCGAAGTCTCGTCTGGTGTCCTGCGAGAGAGTCTCGTCCCTGGCGCCCTTGACGTTATAGACGTCGTAGGTGTACTGCAGGTAGGCTGGTATGAATCTGATGACGCCGCCCGTGTCCGTGCTGATCAGGTCGTAGTTGTTGGTCACCGACATGATCTTGGCCATGAATCCCACCTTGCTCCCCGACTGCGGTACCGTGGTCGCAACGCCGGTGATGGCCAGCAGACACACGTCGTAGTCGCCGCTTCCGCCCACGATGCCCAGGCGGAACGTGTCATAGCCGAGGCCTGGCAGCGGCTTCAGCCCCGACAGGCTGCCTGTCTGCCAACTGCCCGTGATGTTGTTATAGCCCCCGTATTGTTTCGGTGCAAAGAAGCCCACCGCGTAGAACGTGGCCTTACGGGCGTGCTGCGAGCCGTTGACGGCCTTGTTGAGCAGCGCCTTGAACACATCCACCGGAATGATCAGTGTCATGGGGGCGGCGGAGAGGGAGGCGATCGTTATGTTGTGCCCTGATACGGGGCCCACGTAGTAGTAGGTGTCGCTCTCGTATTCGGAGTCGTCAGGCTGGTACCAGAAGGCCACGGCGAGGCAGTGGTCCTCCAGGCTCTTGAAGTTCCGGGGGCTGTATGGTGACATGTCGAAGGATATCTGCACGTTGTTCGTGATCTTCTCGACGCTGCCGATCGTCGCATATTCGTTGGTGATGACCAGGGTCTTGTGCTGGTAGTTGTTGGGCTTCGAGCCGTCGTAGCCGTTGAAGTCCGAGATCCTGGCGAAGTTGCCCTCTACCGGCTTGGGGTACACCCAGCCGTTGCCGATGTTCGCGGCCTCCAGGGTCGCGTCGGTGTAGGTGCCCCACACGGCACCGCCCTTGACGATGGCCTTGGCCTTTGCGTCCAGGTCAGAGCCGGGAAACTCTGGTATCCTGAAGCCCCAGTTGCGCAGCATGAAGTCATCGGATGACAATGCGGCTTTTTTCCTGGCCTGGCCGTTCAGGGTATCCTTGATGGGCTTGTAGCGCGACAGCATCCTTACCCTGCCGCTCTGGCAGAGGGCATGCTCGTCGGTGTCGGTGACCCCCAGGGCCTGCTGCACGTCGCGCCACGTGACGCCGTAGAGCACGCCGTTCACGGTTTTCGCTTCCACTTTCTTGGTTGTACTGTCGTATGGCATATCTTAACTGTTTTGTTTTAACCGTTCCATTTCTTCCTTCAGTATTCTGTTCTCTCCTTCCAGTTCCAGGATCCTGCGCCCGTGGTCCTCCACCTCCCTGGCCGTGGCGATCACCGACAGCAGGGCGATGACGCCGTACTGCATCTCCAGGTATCCGTCGTGGCCGTTCTTCACCGCCTCCGGCAAGAGCGGTTGCCAGGCCTGTGCATAGGATCCCACCTGCTCCCCAAGCCACGGTTTCCCTGTCCACAGGTAGCGGACCATGGGGGCGGCGGCGATATCGCTCACCTTTAGGCTCACTTTCCCCAGTTCCGTCTTCAGCCGCCTGTCCGACGACGTGTTCTGCCCCAGTGCCGACAGGTAGGTGTCGCTCCAGGCACCGGCCGAGAAGCGCACCTCGTTGGTGTTATAGACGACCAGGCCGTATTCCCCGGATCCGGACGATGACAGTGCCAGATACGCCGTCCCCTTCCTGATGTATTGGGTTACGTAGCCATTACCCGAGAACGTCATATTGGAATTGCTGATGTCGAGGACGGCGTTTGCCCCGCTGGCACTCAGTTTAATCCCTGAACGGAAGCGGGCTAGCCCCGACACGTCGAGCGGGTACGATGGCGTCCCGCCGATTCCGACGGCATTCACCGTGGCAGAGTTGTATGTGATCTGGCGCAGTACCAGCGCGTCGGTATTGATGGTGCCCAGGCCCGTGACGGCCGTCACCGAGCCCGAGGCGTTGCCGGTGGTCAGTTTCGTCGTGCCGAGATAGACGTCGTGCGAATGGCTCAGGGTGACCTCCTTCGAGGCGTTCTGGCCGCTGAGTGTCAACTTCAGCGACGTGCTGTTCCAACTGGCGCTGTTATAGAAACTCAGGGCGGCGATGGCGGTACTCACCGTACTGGAGAGTTCCGCCGCGGTGGCGTACGGCACGTCGTTCTGGAACTGCGAGAGTTTCGTGGGCTGTCCGGTGATCTGCGCCCAGGAGTGGGTGTGGATGAAATCGACGGTGACGGTCTGCGACTGGCTGACGAAGTCGATCCTGCCA
>JAFSXQ010000002.1 GCA_017444005.1 Bacteroidaceae bacterium
CAGCGAAACGGGGAAGTTCGTCAGCAGGGCATAGCCCCAAATGAGAACGATGCAGAGGCTGGCGAACAGATAGCGCCACGACGAATTTATCAGCCTCAGCATGAAGAAGTTCAGGCAACCGAAGAGGATGCTCAGGTGCAGACCAGACAGGGCCAGGATGTGGGAGGCGCCAGCCTGGCGGTAGAGGGCAACCACGCCGGGAGCCAGCATCTCGCGACTGCCAAGAAGCATGGCCGCCACCAGTGAGTCGGCAGTGGACGACAGACCAGTCGTGTGCAGGCGGGCAAGCAGGGCGGAGAACATCCCCTCCCCCTCACGGGCCAGGACATCGGGCAGGAAAGAGACCGGGGGCAGCAGGGAGCGCAGGATGCCTGCGAAGCAACAGAAAAGACATAGTGACGCGAGGGCCCAAACGCCACGACGCAAGAGGCGGAACGATGTGAGGCAAAGGACGCAGCCACACAGGAAAAGAATGGCCGCACCATGAGGCACGGTCACAAGGCTACCATAGCAGATGCCGACGGCCAGCGAGGCGGCCATCAGTAGGTAAAGGTATCGGTCCAGATTCACGAAAGGGCTTTCAGGACATCGATGCGTTCCGTGGGATGCTCGGCACCGAAGACATAACTGCCGGCCACCAGCACATCGGCTCCGGCCTCGGCCAACTGTTGTCCGGTTTCGTGGTTAACGCCACCGTCGATTTCTATCACGGCGCGACTTCCGGATTCGCGTATCAACTGGCGCAGTTCCTGCACCTTGCGGAGGGTCTGAGGGATGAACTTCTGTCCGCCGAAGCCCGGATTCACGGACATCAGCAGCACCATGTCCACCTCCGCGATGATGTCGTGCAAGAGGGAGACGGGCGTGGAGGGACAGAGCGTTATGGCCGGATGCATACCCGCCTCGCGTATCTGCTGGATGACGCGGTGGTGATGGGTGACGGCCTCGTAGTGGATGTTCATGTAGTGGGCACCGAGGTCGGCCACCTCGCGGATGAACTTCTGAGGCTCTACTATCATCAGGTGTACGTCCAGCGGCTTGCGACACAGGCGGGCCACATGCTTCAGCACGGGGAAGCCGAAGGATATGTTGGGCACGAACACACCGTCCATGACATCGAGGTGCAGATAGTCAGCCCGGCTCTCGTTGAACCAAGCCATCTCACGCTCCAAGTTGCCAAAGTCGGCAGCCAGCAAAGAAGGCGCTACTAGCATGATGCTTGCTGGGGTTTATAGGTTCGCGCAAACATGCGTATATACTGCAGGACTGCAGGGTTGGGGCGTAGGTTTTCCTGGGGTAAAGAGTGCGTCATAGGCGAAAACAGTTGAAAGTTGAACGTATAGAGTTTAGAGTTAAGGGTTTGTCGTTCTTTCTATTTTTATAACGAAAGAAGCCCGTCGCTTATTGTGTGCGGCGGGCGTTTTTTTGTTGCTGCGACAGAATCGCAACATACAGACCAAACTAGGCGGAGAGATAGAGGTCGCGGTGGCTGGCCATACGGCGGAGATTGATCATCGCGTAGCGCATGCGGCCCAGCGAGGTGTTGATGCTGACGCCGGTGGCCTGTGCTATTTCCTTGAAGGTCATATCGTCGTAGTAGCGCATCTTGACGACCTCGCGCTGCGTCTCGGGCAGACGGTCAATCATCATGCGCACATCGTCGTGCGACTGCTCCACCAGCATCTTCGTCTCGACGTTGGGTTCGCACAGGGCCGGGTCGTTGAAGAGGTCCCCAATGACCTCGCCCGTACCGTCGACCAGTTCGTGGTTCACGACGTTGCGCCCAGCGGTACGCAAACTGCGGTAGCGGTCGAGCACCAGGTTGCGAGCCACGCGTATCACCCACGAGCCGAACTGTCCCGACTCGCAGTAGTGTCCATTGCGGATGGCCATGATGACCTTGACAAACGTATCTTGGAACACGTCGTTTGCCAATTCCGTATCAGGAACAAGCGCACGAATGTAACTAAAGACTTTGTCCTGGTGACGCTCTAAGAGGACATCGAATGCTTGGAAGTCGCCTTCTCCGTACATGCTGACGAGTTGTTCATCGGTCAGCGTTACGTAATTCTTCATTACCTTTATTTTTATAGTTATCGGGGTAATGTTGTTTCGATAGGCGTGCGTTTTAAGGGTTATGCGTTGCAAATATAGTAAATAATTCACAATTCATCATGCATAAAGCACAATTATTTTCACTTTTTGTCCTAAAAAGATATTAAATTACACATTCTTCGACGATATGTGCACCGCGAAGGAAGTCTTCGACAGGCATTCGCTTCTTTCCGGCCAGTTGCAACGACAAGACATCAACCCACCCCTCACGGCAAGCGATGTGCAGGTAGGTTTTGTGGTCGGTGTCGATGGTGCCGGGAAGGGGGCTCTCGTCTTCTTTCATTGAAGAATGGAAGGATTGAAGAATAGAAGTCTTGTAAATCTTCAGCATGGTGCCGCCGAGCGTGGTCCACGCTGCAGGATAGGGCGAGAGCCCACGCACGAAGTTATAGACCTCGCGGGCCGTGAGGTCAGCCCAGCGTATTTGGCACGTCTCCTTGAATATCTTGGGAGCCGGACGCAGCGGGCCGTCCACCGTCAACTGGCTCTGCGGTATGGGCTTGACGACACCGCGCTCCACATCGTCCACCGTACGGAGCACCAGGTCGGCACCGAGCAGCATCAGGCGGTCGTGGACGGCCTCCACGTCGTCGTTCTCGTGGATGGGCACCGCCTGACGATAGATGACCTGACCGGTGTCGATGTCGTGGTCGAGGAAGAAGGTGGTGATGCCCGTCTCGCGGTCGCCGTTGATGATGGCCCAGTTGATGGGGGCCGCACCGCGATACTGCGGCAGCAGGGCGGCGTGGAGGTTGAACGTACCCAGGCGGGGCATGGCCCACACGACCTCGGGCAACATACGGAAGGCGACGACCACCTGCAGGTCGGCCTCGTAGGAGCGCAGTTCCTGCAGGAAGGCTTCGTCCTTCAGCCGTTCGGGTTGCAGGACGGGGATGCCGTGTGCTACGGCGAACTGCTTGACGGGGCTCTGTTGCAACACATCGTGATGTCGGCCGACGGGCTTGTCGGGCATGGTGACCACGGCCACCACATTGTACCCGCCCTCCACCAGGCGGCGCAGGGGCTCGACGGCGAAGTCGGGCGTCCCCATGTATATGATGCGAATCTTACTCATAATATCTTTCATTTAATCGTCGCTGTTGTCGGCCAGCATCTGGCGGTACATCGTGAAGACGCGCGACTTGCGGATGAAGCCTACGAAACAGCCGGCGGAGTCCACCACGGGCAATGTCCAGGCACCCGTGCGCTCAAACACCTTCACCACGTCCTCCATCTCGTCCTGTGTGGAGAGGCGTGCCGCCGGTTGCACCATCAACTGGTCCACCCGATAGCGGTGGTAGAGTTCGGTGCGGAACATGATGTGGCGTATGTCGTCGATATAAAGCACGGCCACCAGTTGGCGCTGGGCATTGAGGACGGGGAAGACGTTGTGCTTCGAGAGCGACACCTGCTTCACGATGTCGCCCAGTGTCATTTCTGGCGTCAGGTACTTGCTGTAGCGGTCCATCACCGAATCCATCGACATCAGGGTCAGTATGGCGCGGTCCTTGTTATGGGTAAGCAACTCACCCCGGGCGGCCAGTCGCATGGCGTAGATGCTGTGGGGTTCGAAGATGATGATGGTGAGGTAGGCACAGACAGAAACGACCATCAGCGGCATGAACATCTGGTAGCCACCGGTCAGTTCGGCAATGAGGAAGATGCCCGTGAGCGGGGCGTGCATGACGCCGCTCATCAGTCCGCACATGCCCAGCAGGGCGTAGTTGTTCTCGGACAGGTCAACGCCCAACGGCTGATACAGGTTCCACACCTGGGCAAAGACGAAACCGAAGATGCAACCCAGGAAGAGCGTGGGGGCAAAGATACCGCCACAACCACCACCGCCGTTCGTAGCCGTAGAGGCAAAGACCTTGAAGACGATGACGAGCGACAGGTAGACCAAAAGCATGTTGTTGTGGCCGTAGAAGAACGAACGGTTCATGGCCGTCAGCCAGTCCTCATCGCCGCGACCGCCCAGAAGCAACTCGATGAGGTCGTAGCCTTCACCGTAGAGCGAGGGGAACAGATAGATGAGCACCGAAAGCATGATGCCGCCGACAGCCAGTTTGGCATACGGGCCTTTCAGTTTGCGGAACTGCCCTTCGAGGGCATTCATCGTGCGGGTGAAGTAAAGCGACACCAGGCCGCAGCCTACGCCCAGCAGGATGTTGGCCGGCTGGCGGGCCACACTGAAGACGTAGTCGTGGTGGAAGCCGAACATCGGGTCGGTGCCGGTGATGCCAAACGTCACGATGGCAGCCGTCACGCACGATACCAACAGGGGCAACAGCGAGGCCATCGTGAGGTCTATCATCAAGACCTCCAGCACGAAGACGAGGCCGGCGATGGGGGCCTTGAAGATGCCGGCTACGGCACCTGCCGCGCCACAGCCCACGAGCAACATCAACTGGCGGGCATTCAGGCGGAACACACGGCCCAGGTTGCTGCCGATGGCCGAACCCGTCAGCACGATGGGAGCCTCGGCACCGACCGATCCACCAAAGCCGATGGTGATGGCCGAGGCGATGACGCTGCTCCAGCAGTTGTGCAACTTGATGAAACTCTGTTTGCGCGCAATGGCAAAGAGTATCTTCGTCACGCCATGACTGATGTCGTCGCGGACAATGCGGCGGATGAATACTGAGGTGAGGAAAATACCGATGACGGGATAAACCAGATACAGGACGTTGGAGGTAGAGATGCTGAACTGGTGGGTGAGCAGATACTGGATTTGGGCGATGAGCCACTTCAGCAGCAGGCCGGCAAAGGCCGTCAGCACACCCACAATCAGGGCCAGAAGCAACATGAGTTGGTTCTCCTTGATGCCCCGTTTGCTCCACACCATCAGGCGACTGTATAATCTGCTCTCCTTCATCGGCGTATGACGGTTACGGCTCCGTCTTCCTTTAGTTTAATGATGCTCGACGGGCGCCCGTCGGACTTGCGGCCCCGGGCAAACTGCACGATGTAGTCCACCTTCGAGGTTATCTCCTCTGGTATGTCGTAGAAACTCTTGGGCGACGGTTCGCCGCTCAGGTTGGCCGACGTAGAGACGATGGCCCTCTGGAAGCGGTAGCACAGTTGCTGCGAGAACTGTTCCTTCGTCACCCGGATGCCCAGCGAACCATCCTCGGCCACCAGGTTCGGGGCCACGTTGACGGCTCCGTCCAGGATGAGCGTCAGGGGCCGTTCGGCATACTCTATTAGGTCCCAGGCCACGTCGGGCACTGTGCGGAAGTAGCGCTGCATGCGGTTGGCGGAGTCCACCAGGCAGATGAGCGCCTTCGAGTCCTCGCGCCGTTTGATTTCGTACACGCGGCGCACGGCGTCGGGGTTCTGGGCATCGCAACCGATGCCCCAAATCGTGTCGGTCGGATAGAGTATCACCCCACCCTTCCGCAGCACCTCCACAGCGTTCTTTATGTCAATATCGCAATTCATAGGCTAAAATTCACTGGTGAAGTGGAAGCGGATGTGTTCGAAGTCCTGCTGGGCCATCTGCAGCACGTAGTTGGAGTCGGCCAGGAAGACGTCGCGCCCCTCGCGGTCCTTGGCCATGTACTGGTACTTGCGCTTCTTGAAGGCCTCCAGTTCCTGTTCGTTGTCGCTCTCTATCCAGCAGGCCTTGAAGAGGGAAAGGGGTTCCCAGCGGCACTTGGCGCCGTACTCGTTCTCCAGGCGGTACTGGATGACCTCGAACTGCAACTGCCCCACGGTGCCGATGATCTTGCGGTTGTTGAACTGGTTGACGAACAACTGGGCCACGCCCTCGTCCATCAGTTGCTCAATGCCCTTCTGCAACTGTTTGGTCTTCATGGGGTCGGCATTCTCGATGTACTTGAACATCTCGGGCGAGAACGAAGGCAGGCCGCGGAAGTGCATCACCTCGCCCTCGGTCAGTGTGTCGCCAATCTTGAACGTCCCGTTGTCGGGCAGGCCGATGATGTCGCCCGGCCAGGCCTCGTCGATGGTGCTCTTGCGCTGGGCCATGAACTGCGTGGGGCTGGAGAAGCGCAACGTCTTGCCCTGACGGACGTGCAGGTAGGGCGCATTGCGGACAAACCGGCCCGAGCAGACCTTGCAGAAGGCGATGCACGAACGGTGGTTGGGGTCGATGTTGGCCGTAATCTTGAAGATGAAGCCCGTGAACTTCTCCTCCTCGGGACGCACCTCGCGCTCCTCGGCCAGCGTGGGACGGGGCGAAGGGGCAATCTCCACGAAGCAGTTCAGCAGTTCCTGCACGCCGAAGTTGTTCAGTGCCGAACCGAAGAAGACGGGAGCGATGCGGGCGTCGAGATAGTCGTTGACCTTGAAGGCATCGTAGACGCCGTCCACCAGTTCCAGGTCGTCGCGCAACTTCTGGGAATCCTGTTCGCCGACATAGTCGACGAGCACAGGGCTATTGATGTCCACTTCCACCTTCTCGGTCACCTTCTGCTTGTCGGGAGTGAACAGGTCGAGTTTCTCTTCATATATATTATATACGCCCTTGAACTTGGCGCCCTGGTTGATGGGCCACGAAAGGGGGCGCACCTTGATTTGCAGTTCCTGCTCCAGTTCGTCGAGCAGGTCGAAGGGGTCCTTTCCCTCACGGTCCATCTTGTTGATGAAGATGATGACGGGGGTCTTGCGCATACGGCAGACGGCCATCAGTTTGCGGGTCTGGGCCTCCACGCCCTTGGCCCCGTCCACCACGATGATGCACGAGTCGACGGCCGTCAGCGTGCGGAACGTGTCCTCGGCAAAGTCCTGGTGCCCCGGTGTGTCCAGGATGTTCACCTTGTAGCCGTTGTAGTCGAACTCCATGACGGAGGTTGTCACCGAGATGCCGCGCTGTTTCTCAATCTCCATCCAGTCGCTCGTGGCCGTCTTCTTGATTTTGTTACTCTTCACGGCACCGGCCACCTGAATCTGGCCGCCGAAGAGCAGCAGTTTCTCGGTCAGCGTCGTCTTTCCCGCATCGGGGTGCGATATGATGGCAAAAGTTCTGCGTCTTGTTATTTCTTCGTTCATCTTATTATGAATTATGAATTGTGAACTATGAATTATTCACAGTTCCAATTCTCCGTTCTTTTCTTTCTTGTAAGCGTCGGCCAACAGGGCCAGCATGTGCGACAGGGCGGCCACAGCCTTCTGGGTGTCCTCCCCCACCTCGCGTTTCTGCAGGCGCAGCATCATCACGCCGTACAGACAGTTGAAGCACGTCTCCAGTTCGCCGCTCTCCTTCCCGCTTTTGGCTCGCAACTCGACAATGAAGGGCAGCGCCTTGTAGTAGGCCGCCGAGTAGAAGGGCTGCTTGGGGCTGCGCAGGAGTTGCTGGTGCAGGTCGACGAGCAACGACAGCGTCCCGCGGTTGATTTGCAGATGGCCCTGCTGTTGGCACCCCTCCTCGCGCATCATGCTGATGAGGTCCTCGAACCACTGGTTCTCAGCACGTTCCTGCTCCTCCGTCAGATGGAGCCCGGCAACATATTCCTTGCGAATACGGTCGGCATCCAACCCGAAGGCCCGTATCGTGTCCTCCACCTGCCACATGTAAAGCAGGTACTCACAAACGCTATTTTCCTTCAGTTGCTTGGCTACAAACATTGTCTTTTTGTTCTTTTAGGCCGCGAAGATAACATTTTTTCTCGATTTAACCAACTTTATATTGCACGAATAACAAAAAAAACCTAACTTTGCACTTAATTTTGAAGCAGATAGCATACAAATAAAACTTGGTGCGTATGAAAAAGAATATGATTCGTTTGACGGCACTGACCGTCATTACAGCCGCCACGCTCAGCATCAGCAGTTGCGGCGGCAAGCAGCAGAAAGCAGGCGACGACGGACTGAGTGGCGAGATTTCCCTGTCGGGAGCCTTTGCCCTTTATCCGCTGGCCGTACAGTGGGCCAACGACTTCCAGGCCCTGCATCCGGGCGTAACCATCGACGTATCGGCCGGAGGTGCCGGTAAGGGCATCACGGACGCCCTGGCGCAGGTTGTGGACTTCGGCATGGTGAGTCGCGAACTGGGCGAGGCCGAGATTGCCAATGGCGCCGTCGGCTTTGCTGTGGCCAAGGATGCCGTAGTGCCGACCATCAACACGCAGAACCCCGTGATGAAGGCCCTGCAGCAGCACGGTGTGACGCGCGACCAACTCATCGGCCTCTTCATCACCGGCCAGGTGAAGACCTGGGGCGAAGTGGTGGAGAACGGAAACCAGACACCCGTCAGCGTCTACACCCGCAGCGACGCCTGCGGCGCTGCCGAGACGTGGGCCCTCTATCTGGGCAAGAAGCAGGAGGATCTGCTGGGCACAGCCGTCTTTGGCGACCCCGGTCTGGCCGAAGCCGTGCAGAAGGACGTGAACGCCATCGGACTGAACAACATCGGCTTTGCCTACGACATCAAGACCGGCAAGCCCCATCCCGGACTGGCCGTTGCGCCCATCGACGTGAACGAGAACGGACAGATTGACCCCGAGGAGGACTTCTATGCCACGAAGCAAGGCGTGGTGGAGGCCATCAAGGACGGCCGCTACCCCTCTCCCCCAGCCCGCGACCTGTACTTCGTATCGAAAGGCGTGCCGACGAATCCCGTCGTCATAGAGTTCCTGAAGTACATCCTCACCGAAGGGCAGAAGGCCAACGAGGCACAGGGCTACATCGCCATCCCGCAGGATAAGTTGGACGCGAGTTTGGAAAGATTAGGGATTAGAGATTAGGGATTAGGGGATGAACCGCAGACGACTGAAAGACCGCATAGCAGGCTACTCGATGTTCATACTGACCATCAGTAGCCTCTTGCTTGTGGTGGCTATGGGCATCGGCCTGTACCTGAAGGCGGCGCCCATCCTGGAGGAACACTCGCTGTGGGACCTGCTGTCGGCCAGCGAATGGAAACCGATGAAGAACCAGTTCGGCTTCTTCCCCTTCCTCATGGGCACGCTGTGGGTGTCGGCCCTGGCACTGATTATCGCCATCCCCATCTCGCTCCTGACGGCCATCTACCTGACGGAGTACGCCCACAGCATGGTGCGCCGCTTCGTCTATCCCTTCCTCGACATTCTGGCCGGTCTGCCCTCCGTCATCTACGGTGTGTGGGGCATGCTGCTCATTGTGCCTTGGGTGGCCAACGTGGCAGCGCCCTGGGTGGGGCGGAACACTACGGGGTACACCGTCATGGCCTGCGGTATCGTGCTGGGCGTCACCGTCATACCACTGCTTGTTAGTCTTTTTATTGAAATCTTCAGCAACGTGTCGCACGAACTGCGCGAGGCCACATTCGCCCTGGGAGCCACGCGGTGGCAGACGACGAAGCACGTGGTGCTGCGCAAGACGGCACCAGGCATCATTGCCGCCATCGTACTGGCCGCCAGTCGTGTCATGGGCGAGACGATAGCCGTCATCATGGTGTGCGGCAACCTGGCCATCGTGCCCGGTTCGCTGCTCGACGCCTGCTACCCCATACCGGCCCTGATTGCCAACAACTACGGCGAGATGCTGTCGATGCCGCTCTACGAGAGTGCGCTGATGTTTGCCGCCTTCATCCTGTTCTTCGTCGTACTGGTGTTCAACCTGTTCTCAAGGCTTGTGCTGAAGAAGGTGAAGACGGATTAGGGAGTAGGGAGTAGGGAGTAGGGAGTAGGGAGTAGGGATTAGGGATTAGAGTTATGAAAAAGAGTATCATAGAGGAGAAGTTCTTCAAGGTGCTGATGTACGCAGCCATCGCACTGGTCATGTTCTTCGTGGCCAGCGTGGTGCTCTCCGTCTTCAAGCGCGGCCTGCCCCTGCTGTCGTGGGAGATGGTCAGCCAGTTGCCGGGCGGGGGCTTCTACATGGGCGGAGGCGGCGGTTTCCTGAACGCCATCGTCGGTTCGCTGTACATCGTGGGCGGGGCCACAGTGCTGGGCCTGCTCATCTCCATTCCCGTCGTCTTCTTCCTCAATGTCTATCTGAAGCCCTACTCGCGGTTCGGCTTCATCGCCCGGCTGGCCTACGACGTGCTGTTCGGCATCCCCAGCATCGTGTACGGCGCTTTCGGCTTCACCATCATGATATACTTCGGCCTGCGCGCCTCGCTCCTGGGCGGTACCATCGTGGTCACGCTGCTCATCATCCCCATCTTCATCCGCTCGATGGACGAGGTGGCCAAGACCATCCCCGCCGACCTCATGGAGGCCGCCTACAGCCTGGGCAGCACGCGGTGGGAGACCATAGGCGTCATCGTTCGCCAGACTGCTCCGGCCATTGCCACGGCCACGCTCCTGAGCATCGGGCGCGCCATAGGCGATGCTGCCGGTGTCATGTTCACAGCCGGATTTTCCGACCGCATACCCACCAGCCTCACACAGCAGACGGCCACGCTGCCCCTGAGTGTCTACTTCCAACTGCAGTCGCCCTCGCTCGAGGTGCAGGACCGCGCCTACGCCGCCGCCGTGGTGCTGACGCTCATCGTGCTGTTCCTGAGCATCAGCGGCCGCATCATCATGAACCGCTTCTCGCGCAATAAGATACATTAACACACCGACTTATGACGATAAATCCCTTCCACCGAAATACGGAGACCGACAAGACCTCGACCTTCGTCGTCGACCGGAAATTCCCCCATCCCGACAACCTGCGCCTGAGCACCCATGCCCTGAGCGTGTACATCGGCGGCAACCCCATACTGAAACTGGTGAACGTGGAGATTCCGAAGAACAAGATTACGTGCATCATCGGCCCCTCGGGATGCGGCAAGACCACCCTGCTGCGCACCTTCAACCGCCTGGTGGACACCATCGAGGGCGTGAAGTTGGAAGGCGTGGTGATGCTGGGCGACCACGACATCGTGCGGGCCGGCGCCACAGAGATTACGGAGATACGCCGCCTCATAGGGCTCGTGCCCCAGCGCCCCTGCCCGCTGCCCATGAGCATCTACGAAAACATTGCCTACGGCTGTCGCATACACGGCATCAGTGGACGGAAGAAGTTGGACGCCATCGTGGAGTACTATCTGCGGGCCGTGGGGCTGTGGGACGAAGTCAGGGACCGCCTGCACACCCCCGCCAGCAAACTCTCCGGCGGACAGCAGCAGCGCCTCTGCCTGGCCCGCAGCCTGGCCATAGAGCCCAGTTACCTGCTGGCCGACGAGAGCACCAGCGCCCTGGACCCCATATCGAGCCGCACCGTCGAGGAACTCTTCGTGAAGTTGAAAAAGGACTACAGCATCGTCATGGTGACCCATACCCTGCGCCAGGCCCGCCGCATTGCCGACCACGTCATCTTCATGTACCTGGGCGAAGTCATCGAGGAGGGCGATGCCGACCAGGTCTTCAACCATCCCCGCCACGAACTCACACAGCAATACCTCGGCGGCGCATTCAGTTAACGCATGGCCATACCATATTTTCTATACTTGCGCGTGTACGCGTATACGCACGCATTGGCAGAAGATTAGTAATCTTCAGCCGATAAGATTAGTAATCTTACAGGCAAAAGATTAGTAATCTTATCGGCCCAACAATAATAACGCAAAAAATTTGCCCATATATCGTTTTTTTTCTACCTTTGTCCCATAAACCTAATCTATTGCAATATGAATCAGGACAAAAAGCCTTATGTTATCGGACTCGACCTGGGTGGCACGAACTCCGTTTTCGGTATTGTAGACGCTAACGCAAACGTCGTGGCAGAAGTCTCCGTGAAGACACGCGGACACAACGACAACGCCCAGCAGTACGTGGACGACTGCGTGGTGGAACTGCGCAAGATTATCGAACAAGTCGGCGGCATCGAGAAGATTGGCGCAATGGGCATCGGAGCCCCCAACGGCAACTACTACACGGGCTGCATCGAGTTTGCCCCCAACCTGGCCTGGGCGCACGAGATTGTCCCCCTGGCCAAGATGTTCTCGGACGCACTGGGCATACCTGTGGCCCTGACCAACGATGCCAACGCCGCCGCCATCGGTGAAATGACCTACGGTGCGGCCAAAGGCATGAAGAACTTCATCATGATTACCCTGGGCACCGGCGTGGGTTCGGGCATCGTGGTGAACGGACAGATGGTGTACGGCTGCGACGGCATGGCCGGCGAACTGGGCCACGTCATCGTGGAGAAGAACGGACGCGAGTGCGGTTGCGGCCGCAAGGGCTGCCTGGAGACCTACTGCTCGGCCACCGGCATTGCACGCACAGCGCGCGAGATCCTGGAGAAGACCGACCGCCCCACCCTGCTGCGCGACACGCCCATCAACCAGGTGGACGGACTGGCCATCACCCTGGCTGCCCGCAAGGGCGACCCCGTAGCCCTCGAGATATTCGAGTTCACGGGCCGCATGCTGGGCGAGGCCTGCGCCAACTTTGCCACCTTCAACAGCCCCGAGGCCTTCGTATTCTTCGGCGGACTGAGCAAGGCCGGCGACCTCATCATGGACCCCATCAAGCGCGCCTACGACGAGACGGTGCTGAAGATCTATCGCGGCAAGGCCAAGATGCTGCTCAGCCAACTCGACGATGCCAAGGCTGCCGTGCTCGGAGCCAGCGCCGTGGGATGGGAACTGATTATGCACAACGCCTGATCCTGGCATCGCTTTTCATGCACGATTCCTAACACGAAGCCGAAATCATTAAACAATAACCCTATGAGAAAGAATGTCTTATACCTGTTAGGGCTGTTTGCTGCAACGGCAGTCCTGCACTCGTGTGTCGACAAGGACTACGACCTCGACGACATCGACACGACCATCAGCACCGATGCCGACCTGACGCTGCCCACAAGCAGCACGGGCGACATCCTGCTGCGCAACATCATGGAGGAAGGCGACATCGTCAAGTTTGTCGACAACGGCAATGGCCAGCGCATCTATGCTGTCGTCCAGGACGGAACGGCCGACATCCAGCAAATCGACATCCCGGAGATTCGGATTAGCCCGACGCCGCGCGACATCAACGCCACGATTCAACTGAACCCGACGAGCGGAGCCAATGCCGCACGGAAGAAGGTGCACGTACACGTCGGCGTCCTGGACATCGACATCCCGGATGCCAACTTCGAATACACCATCAAGGCATCCGACAATGCCTCGTTCAACATCGACGAGACGTCGGCCGATGTCGACCCCGTGGTTCGAGGCCTGCAACACGCAACGGCCAAGAGCCCCGTCACGGTCATCGTGAACCTGAACATCAGCGGACTGCCCACGATGCTGAAGCGGGTGTATCTGGACAACATGACGATGGAGATTCCCTCCGAACTGGAAGTGAGCAGTTGCCAGTTTATGGGCAACGAGATTGCGCTCAACTCCATCGTCAACGGCCTGATTCCCCTCACGGGCACTGACGCCGTCGTGGAACTGGAGAACGGCAGCAACAAGACGCCCATCGCCCTGATTCTCACAGCCACGGGCATCAACCTCAACGGCGATGACATCACGTTCAAGGCCAACCCCAACGCCTCCGTTCCCGGCAAGATTTCCATGAAGGGTAAGTTCGACGTGGGTGGTACGTTCCGCCTGAACACCGCCGACATCGACGCAAACGAACTGGAGACCTACCTGACCGCCGAAGGCGCCGGACTGGTGGCACAGATTGCCGCACAGAACTCGCTGCGCCCGCTCTTCGAGGCATCGCCCGTCCACATCCAGGGTACCTCCACCATTTCGTCCATCGTCATCGGAAGCATGACGGGCGACATCGCCCGTGCGCTCAGCGACATCGAGCCTATCTATCTCGACAACCTGCCCGACTTCCTCAACGATCCCAACGTGGTGCTCGACCTGGACAACCCCGTCATCCTGCTGAACACGACGAGCAACATCCCGGCCGTTGCCAATACGGCCCTGACACTGACCAGCCAGTACACATCGGGCAGCCCCGTGACGGTCAACGTTCCCGCCATCGGCATCCCCGGCAGTTACCAGGGCACAGAGACGCACTTCTCCATCTCGGACAAGACGCCCACCATCTGGCCCACCGGCTACTCGGCCGCCACGACAACGGCACTGGAGAAGGCCGGCAGCGTGAGGGAACTGATTCGCCGCATCCCGAAACAGGTGAACGTGGCTGCCGACAGTGTGCGCCTGCACATCGAGGACATGGACATCACGCGCTCCTATAACGTAGATGTCAACTACCAGATATTTGCACCGCTGGTGGTCGGTCCCGACTTCCAACTTGTCTACAGCGACACCGAGCGCGAGTGGGCCGACGACCTGGATGACGTTGAAGACCTCGACGCCAAGGCGCTGGTACTGAACGCAAAAGTTACCAGTAGCCTGCCCGCTGCACTGACGCTGTCCCTCATCCCCATCGACAGCGAGGCACGCGCCATTCCCGAACTGATTATCAACGACGTTACCGTCGAACCCAACGCTAACCGCCAGGACATCACGTTCACCCTGCAGCCCGCCAACGGCCACACGCTGAACGACGTGCTTGCCGGACGCAACGGCGTACACCAATTGGACGGTGTGCAATACAAGGCCACCATCAAGTCGCGAACCCCCGGAGAGCAGTTCTACGAGACGGCCAAGATTAAACTGGACGACATCAAACTGACCATCAAGGGCGGCATAACCTACAAGGACGATGACAAATAATTCTGAAAGGAGGTACACGTATGAAAAAGATTTATAGATACATGGCAATTGCCGCTGTTGCCTTGTCCGCAAGCAACGCATCGGCACAGAACCTGAGCAGTGCATACTTCCTGGACGGATATGCACAAGGGCACGAACTGAACCCCGCCAAGGACTACGACCGCAAGGCCTATTTCGGCTTCCCCCTGAGCAACATCAACTTGGGCGTAAAGGGCAACCTGAACCTGAAGGACGTGCTCTTCAAGAACCCCGACCCCAACGGCAAGTCCCTGGTCACCTACCTGCACCCCAGCATCTCGTACGACGAGGCCATGAAGGGAATCTCGAACAACAACAAACTGCTCAGCGACGAACGCTTTGAACTCGTGAGCGTGGGCTTCCACGCCTTCAAGGGCTACAACAGCATCACCCTGGGCCTGCGCACCAACTTCGGCGCAAACATTCCCAAGGAATTCTTCGACATGACCAAGCGCCTGAGCAATCAGGACTACAACCTCAACAACCTCGGCGCTACGGCTACGGCATGGGCGGAACTGGCCCTGGGCCACAGCCATCAAGTGAACGACGCATGGCGCATCGGTGGCAAGGCCAAGATTCTCATCGGTGGCGCATACGCCAACATGAAGATGGACAACCTGAGCCTCGAACTGCAGGACCCCAACGTGTGGAGAGCCACTGCCGACGCCACCATCGAGGCCGGCGTGAAGGGCTTCACCTGGGGCGCTCCCGAAGTGAAGGAGTACAACGACCCGACGCGTGGCACTTACAAGCAGGTTGACTTTGACAACGTCGACGTCAAGAGCCCCGGCCCCAACGGCGGCGGTCTGGCCTTCGACCTGGGTGTCGAATGGGACCTGGAGAAACAGTTCGAAGTGGAAGGCCTCAAGGTGAGTGCCAGCCTGCTCGACCTGGGCTTCATCAAGTGGAAGAAGGTGTCCATCGCTGAGAACAACGGCGATCCCTTCGTCTTCGACGGGTTCAACGACATCAAGGTTAAGGACGGACCAGGTACGAAGATTGAGGACCAGAGCGACGATCTGGGCGACCGCATCACCGACCTGTACCGGCTGCAGGCCCGTCCGGGTACGACCAGCAAGACCACAGGACTGGGGGCAACCCTGAACGTGGCTGTTGAGTACGCCCTGCCCAGTTATAAGCACCTGAAGTTCGGTTTCCTCAGTACCACCCGCATGCAGGGCAAGTACAGTTGGAACGAGGAGCGTTTCGCCGTCACCGTCAGCCCTGCCAAGATGTTCGAGGTGGCCGGTAACTTCGGCGTGGGCACGCTGGGCGCCAACCTGGGCTGGATCATCAACTTCCATCCGCGTGGCTTCAACCTCTTCGTGGGTAGCGACCACTGCATCGGCAAGTTCAGCAAACAGGGCGTGCCCCTCAAGAGCAACTACGACATCTGCATGGGCATCAACTACCCCATCGGCAAGAGCCGCATTGCCAAGAAATAAGCGACTACGGTACGATACAAAAAAAAAGCCGTGAGCCCCGTCGGGCTCACGGCTTTATCTTTTCCAGACATTCAATTTGTGCATTATAGGTATATCCCACGATGCTGTCGGTCGTAAAACCAATGTGGGCTAACGGCAGTCTCGTTTTTCCAGCCTTCAACCACAAACGGATATGCTATTACGTCTTCATCCTGGGTGGTTATGGAGTCTTTGTTCAAAAGAATCAGCAAATCCCAGTCTGATTCAGCATGAGCCTCACCACGGGCATGTGACCCATAAAGCCACACCTGACCGCCCTCGGGTACCACCCTCTGGGCCGTTTCCCGGAACTTGCGCATCATCTTCTTTTCTGATACCGTCATATCATATTCTTGTTACAGTTCTCACTTCGAATTTACACACAATGAGACACGTTTCACACTGCAAAGATAGTAATAAACTACGAATGAAGCAAATGGTGGGCACGATTTTTCATCACCCCAAAGAATTACTATTTTTTCCCTGCCCTTGCCCTCTTTGTAACGCTGGATGTCGCGTTCGCTTTTGCCATAGCAGTAGATATTGAAGAAAGCGAACGGGATTTCGTTCAGAAACGCAGACAACGGCCAAGCGCGCAAAAGAAAAACGTGGGACAGTTTATACTAATAGAATTCCTGGCACAGGGAACTTTCCGCTGAGTACCATCGGCGCCACGAGGGCGGCGAATTGTCCCTTGCCGACGACAAAGACAGGAAATAATTACGAAATGCTTCGTAGTTTAGGGCATTTTTTGTATCTTTGCGGTCAAATTAATTACATGACTCATGGCTATACTCTTTTTCAAGACTCCGCAAGAGACAATCATCGCCACACAGTGCGAACGTGAATTACCTGCCGACGACATCCGGAAACTTTGCTGGCTCTACGGCGAAGCCACGGCCCTGACCGACGCGCAACTCGAAGGGTTCTTCATCGGGCCGCGCCGTGAGATGGTGACCCCGTGGAGCACAAACGCGGTGGAGATTACGCAGAACATGAACATCCAGGGCGTCGTGCGCATCGAGGAGTACTTCCCCGTAGCCTCCGAGGAGGCCGACCACGACCCCATGCTGCAGCGCCTCTACCGCGGTCTGGACCAGGACATCTTCACCGTCAACATCCAGCCCGCGCCCATCCGCATGATTGACGACCTGGAGGCCTACAACGAGGAAGAGGGCCTGGCGTTGAGCCCGGAGGAGATTGAATACCTGCACCAGGTGGAGGGCCAACTGAACCGCAAACTGACGGACTCGGAGGTATTCGGCTTCGCGCAGATCAACTCGGAGCACTGCCGCCACAAGATATTCGGCGGCACGTTCATCATCGACGGGGAGGAGAAGGAGAGTAGCCTGTTCCAGATGATAAAGAAGACGACGCAGGAGAACCCGCACCGGATCATCTCGGCCTACAAGGACAACGTGGCCTTCGCCGAGGGACCCGTCGTGGAGCAGTTCGCCCCGCAAGACCACTCGACGAGTGACTACTTCGTCATCCGCGACATCGAGAGCGTCATCAGCATCAAGGCCGAGACGCACAACTTCCCCACCACCGTGGAGCCCTTCAACGGAGCATCGACGGGCACGGGCGGCGAAATCCGCGACCGCATGGGCGGTGGCGTGGGTTCGTGGCCCATAGCCGGAACGGCCGTGTACATGACCAGTTATCCGCGCAATACCGAAGAGGAACGTGCGTGGGAGAAGATACTGCCCGTGCGCAAGTGGCTGTACCAGACGCCCGAGCAGATTCTCATCAAGGCCTCGAACGGCGCCAGCGACTTCGGCAACAAGTTCGGCCAGCCGCTCATCACGGGTTCGGTGCTCACCTTCGAGCACCAGGAAAACGGCGAGCAGTATGGCTACGACAAGGTCATCATGCTGGCCGGCGGCGTGGGCTACGGCACGCGGCGCGACTGCCTGAAGGGCACGCCCCAGAAGGGCAACAAGATTGTCGTCGTGGGTGGCGACAACTACCGCATCGGCCTGGGTGGCGGTTCGGTCAGCAGTGTGGACACGGGCCGCTACTCGAGCGGTATCGAGTTGAAC
>JAFSXQ010000026.1 GCA_017444005.1 Bacteroidaceae bacterium
GCAGTCGTCGTCGATGTGCATCACGATGTCCGTTCCGCGGTCAGCCTTTTCGCATTCCTCCAGCGTGAACTCGGGACTGCCGTCGCACGACCACTTCTGGGCTACAGCGCCCTCCTGATAACTGCGGGTGATGATGTCCACGCGCTTCGAGACCATGAAGGCCGAGTAGAAGCCCAGGCCGAAGTGGCCGATGATGGCGTTGGCGTCGTCCTTGTACTTGTCCAGGAAGTCGTTGGCGCCGGAGAAGGCTATCTGGTTGATGTACTTGTCAATCTCCTCGGCGGTCATGCCGATGCCGCGGTCCGAGACGGTAATGGTTCCGGCTTCCTTGTCGATGCTGACGGTGACCTTCAGGTCGCCCAGTTCGCCCTTGAAGTCGCCCTTGCCAGCCAGTGTCTTCAACTTCTGTGTGGCGTCAACGGCGTTCGAGACTATCTCGCGGATGAATATTTCGTGGTCTGAATAGAGAAACTTTTTGATGACGGGGAAGATGTTCTCTGTCGTAACCCCAATGTTTCCTTTTTGCATAGTATTAATTCACAATTCATAATTCACAATTCACAATTATCTTATCGCCTTCGGCCACTGCTGTCAGGGCGCTGCCCTCGGCCGGTGCCTCGTCGCTCATCAAGAGTTCGCAGATGGGGTCTTCGAGCAACGTCTGCAGGGCACGCTTCAGGGGGCGGGCACCGAACTGCACGTCGTAGCCCTTCTGGGCCAGCAGACTTTTGGCTTCGTCGGTCAGTTGCAGGTCGTAGCCCATTTCCTTGATGCGCTTGATGAGGGGCTTGGCCTCGATGTCCACAATCTGCTGGATGCTCTCGGCGGAGAGTTGGTCGAAGTAGATGATGTCGTCCAGGCGGTTCAGGAACTCGGGCGCGAACTGCTTCGTGATGCTCTTGTGCACCACTCCGCGCGCGTATTCCTTATCTGTAGTGGCGTCGGCGCCCGTGTTGAACCCGATGCCGTGACCGAACTCCTTCAGTTGGCGCGTGCCCGAGTTCGAGGTCATGATGATGACCGTGTTGCGGAAGTCGATGGTGGTGCCGTTGCCGTCGGTCAGCCGGCCCTCGTCCATCACCTGCAGCAGGATGTTGAACACATCCTGGTGGGCCTTCTCGATCTCGTCGAGCAAGACGATGGAGTAGGGCTGACGGCGCACACGCTCGGTCAGTTGTCCGCCCTCTTCGTAACCCACGTAGCCCGGAGGCGCGCCCACCATGCGCGAGACGGTGTGCTTCTCGCCGTACTCCGACATGTCGATGCGTATGAGTGCCTTCTCGCTTCCGAACAGTTCCTCGGCCAGTTTCTTCGTCAGGTAGGTCTTGCCGACACCCGTTGGGCCGACGAACATGAAGGTGCCGATGGGCTTCTGCGGGTCTTTCAGTCCGATGCGGCTGCGCTGTATGGCGCGCACCAGTTTCCCGATGGCCTCGTCCTGGCCCACAACCTGTTGCTTCAGCGTCGTTGCCAGGTTGCGCAGGCGTTCGTTCTCCTCGCCGCCGATGCGCTGGACAGGTATGCCCGTCATCATGGACACCACGTGGGCAATCTCCTCTTCGCCCACCGTCTGCCGTTCGTCCTTCAGTGTGGCTTCCCACTCCTTGCGCTTCTGTTCCAAGGCCTGCGCGAGGGTCTT
The DNA here is from genome assembly GCA_017444005.1 of Bacteroidaceae bacterium. Lineage (GTDB taxonomy): Bacteria > Bacteroidota > Bacteroidia > Bacteroidales > Bacteroidaceae > Physcousia. The sequence continues at coordinate 1,640 of JAFSXQ010000026.1, forward strand.
CTGCTGGTCGCGGTATTCGCCCGCCATCTGGAAGTTCTCCGTCTTGACGGCCGTCTGCTTCAGTTCTTCCAGCCTGGCCAGTTGCTGTTCCATGAATTCCACCTCGTGCGAGACGGGCAGGTTCATGATATGGGCCCGGCTGCCGGCCTCGTCCATAGCGTCGATGGCCTTGTCGGGGAAGGAGCGGTCGCTGATGTAGCGTTCCGTCAGGCGGACGCAGGCCTTCAGAGCCTCGGGGGTGTAGCGAACGTTGTGGTGCTCCTCGTAGCGCCCCTTCAGGTTCTCCAGTATCTGCAGTGTCTCGTCCATCGTGGTGGGCTTCACCATCACTTTCTGGAAGCGGCGCTCCAGGGCTCCGTCCTTCTCGATGGACTTGCGGTATTCGTCGAGCGTAGTGGCTCCAATGCACTGAATTTCACCGCGTGACAGGGCTGGTTTCAGCATGTTGGCAGCGTCCATGGTGCCTGCGGCCGAACCGGCTCCGATGAGGGTGTGAATCTCGTCGATGAAGATGATGACCTCGGGGTGCTTCTGCAGTTCTATCATGATAGCCCGCATGCGTTCCTCGAACTGTCCACGATACTTCGTACCGGCCACCACGGCTCCCAGGTCGAGCACGATGACGCGTTTGTCCCAAAGGGCACGCGACAGGCGGTGCTCCACGATGCGCTGGGCCAGGCCCTCCACGATGGCGCTTTTGCCCACACCGGGTTCGCCGATGAGCACGGGGTTGTTCTTCTTCCGTCGGCTCAGGATCTGCGCCACACGTTCAATTTCCGTCTCGCGGCCCACCACGGGGTCGAGCAGGTGTTCGCGTGCGGCGTGGGTCAGGTCGGTGCCGTACTTGTCCAGCACGGGCGTCTGTTCGCCGGGCTTGGCACCCGACGCGGTGGTCGTCTCCGCCCCGATGTATTCTGCATCCTCATCGTCGTCGTCGTCTTCTTCGTCCTCGGTGTAGCCGTAGCCGTCCTGGATTTCACGTTCGGGATAGAGCATTCGCATCAGGTCGCCGTACGTCACATGCTGGTCGTGCAGTGCCTGGAACACCTCGTTCTTGCCGTCGCGCAGGGTGCCCAGCAGGATGTGCTCAATCTCGATGGTGTCGCTCTTCGTCACCACCGATTCCAGTACGCTCAACTTTATGATGCGGTTGGCGGCGTCGTCCAGTGCCATTTCGTCGGTCGAGAGGTGTATCTCGGAACCCTGTCCACGGGCGATTTGCTCCATCCGCTTCTTCAGCAGTGTGATGTCGACCCGCAATTGCGTCAGCAGGTTGAGGGTACGCCCGCCCGCCTGCCGTATCAGGCCCAGCATCATGCAGGCAGGTGTCACTTTGTCATTATTCAGTCGGAGGGCCTCCTCTCTGCTCAGCGAGAGCATGGCGGTCACCTCGGGGGAAAATCGTTTACTTATCAACATACTTCTTTCGTGCTTACATAAAATAAGGATTACAAACTGCGTGCCAATGAGGCTGTCTGCCGCACTATTTTATTTCAGCGACGTCCGTCGTAACCTTCTTCCGCACTCCTTTCATCATTTATCGGGCACTTCTTTTCGTGTTTAAGATATTCTTTGTATCTTTGCAGCGTAATAACTTAATTCGTAATACTATGAAACGTCGGCTATTTCTCATTCTCTCATTCGCTCAGTTTCTCATTTTCTCATTTTCCCATTCTCTCGTTCTCTCCACTTCCGCCCAGGTGCCCCAGGTGACGTGGGACCGCCACAGCCTGATTATCGACGGACGGCGCGTGGTGCCCGTCATGGGCGAGATTCACTACTCGCGCCTTCCGGCCAACGAGTGGGCTGATGAGGTGCGCAAGATGAAGGAGGGCGGCGTCACGCTCATCGCCACCTACGTCTTCTGGAACCATATCGAGGAAGTGGAGGGTCAGTTCGACTGGAGCGGACAGCGCAACCTGCGCCGCTTCCTGGAAGTATGTCAGCGCGAGCAGTTGCCCGTCATTCTGCGCGTCGGTCCCTTCTGTCACGGCGAAGTGCGTTGTGGCGGTATTCCCGACTGGGTGGTCGAGTCGGGCTGCAAGTTGCGTAGCGAAGACCCGAAGTTCCTGGCCTATGTGGAGGCGCTCTATCGGCAAATCTTCACCCAGGTGCAGGGTCTGCAATGGAAGGACGGCGGCCCCGTCGTGGCTTGCCAGTTCGACAACGAGTTCGGGGGCAACGGTTCGTACCTGATGAAATTGAAGGAGATAGCCAACCAGATTGGCTTCGACCTGCCCTTCTACACCCGAACGGGCTGGCCCGGATTGCGCACACCCACGCCTTTCGGTGCTATGATACCCCTCTACGGCGACTATGCCGACGGCTTCTGGGACCGTACTACCAAGGAGGCGTCGGGCAACTACTGGAAGGCCTTCCACTTCACATCCTCGCCCACGTCGGGAGCCATAGGCTCGGAACAACTCGACTACTCGCAGTCTCAAAGCCTGAACGCCCAGCAGTATCCCTATTTCACCTGCGAACTGGGCGGCGGCATGATGACCAGTTATCACCGTCGCGTCTATCTCTATCCCGAGGACGCCTACGCAATGGCGCTGGTTAAACTGGGATCGGGCAGTAATCTGCTGGGCTATTACATGTATCACGGTGGCACCAACCCCGAGGGCAAGTTGACCTACCTGAACGAACACCAGCGGACGAAGGTCACCAACCACAACGACCTGCCCGTCAAGACCTACGACTTCCAAGCCCCGCTGGGTGAGTTCGGACAGACCTATCCCCACTACTACAGCCTGCGCCCGCTGCACCTCTTCATGCACGACTTCGGCGAACTGCTGGCTCCGATGGAGGCTTCGTTTCCCGTCGGGCAGGAGCCGAAGAAGTTCGACGACACGCGCCTGCGCTGGTCGTACAGGGCAGGGGAGAAGGGGGCTTTCGTCTTCGTGAACAACTACGAGCGCTTTGCCAACCTGACAGCGAAGCGCGGCGTTCAGTTCGATGTGCAGGGCGTCACGTTCCCCCGTCGGCCCATCACTGTTCCGGCCTGCACGATGACCCTCTTCCCCGTCAACCTCGCATTGCCCGAGGGACACGTCATCAACTACGCTACGGCCCAACCCGTGGCCTGCCGCGAGGGACGGATGTGGTTTGAGCAGAAGACTGGCATCGCGGCCGAGTTCTGCATCGACGGCAAGGTGCGCACCGTCAAGCAGGTCAGCACGGAGAAGCCCTTCGCCACCATTGGCGGCGTGGCCCTATACCTTATTACTACAGAGGATGCCGGACGGCTGTTCCTGCCCGCATCGGCCTGCAAGGCATCCGAGACGTTGGCCCAACTGACCTTCACGAAGGAGCGCGAAGCCGACGGACAGCGCCAGATAACCATCGGTGTGCAGCGCGTGGCTGAGGAACCCGTCGATGACGACTTCGACCGGGCTGCCGTCTATCGCATCGCCCTGCCTACGGATTCTTCACTCTATGCCCCTCATGCCACGCTCCTGCGCATCGACTATCGCGGCGACGTGGCCCGCCTCTATGCCAACGGGCGGCTCATCGGCGACAACTTCTACAACGGCCGTCCCTTCCTGATGGGCCTCTGGCGCCTGCCGGCCGACGTGCGCGAACTGGAACTCCGCATCCTGCCCTTGCAGAAGGACATGCCCGTCTACTTCCCCCGCGAAGCCGACACCACGCCCGGCGAGTGCATCCGTGCGGTGGAGATTATACAATAACTCAAGAACTTAAGAACTCAAAAACTTAAGAACTCAAAAACTTAAGAACTCAAAAACTTAAGAACTCAAAAACTTAAGAACTCAAGAACTTAAGAACTCAAAAACTTAAGAACTCAAGAACTTAAGAACTCAAAAACTCACTCATGATGATACGGCTCGCCGTTGAGGATGGTCATGGCGCGATAAACCTGCTCAACGAAGAGGAGACGAATCATCTGATGCGAGAAGGTCATCTGGCTCAGGGAAATCTCTTCCTGAGCCATTTTGTGTATTTGGGGGGAGAAGCCGTAGGGACCGCCAACGACGAAGAGCAGACGACGGGGGCTTGCGGCCATGCGCTTCTGCATCCACTGGGCAAAGTCGATCGAGCGGCGCTCCTTACCGTGTTCATCTAACAAAACGATGTAATCGCCTGTTTGAAAGACTTTTTTGAGTAATTCGGACTCTTGCTCCTTCTGCTGTTCCTGACTCAGGCTCTTGGCATTCCGGAGTTCGGGAATGACCAGCATCTCGAAGGGCATATAGTGAGCGATGCGGCCGATGTACTCGTCCGTCAACTGCTCGATTCGCTTGTCCGTAGTCTTGCCTATGACAATAAAAATGGTCTTCATCGGCACGAAGTTACAAAATAATTCTCAAATCTTAATTCTTAATTCTTAATTATTTTGTATCTTTGCCACGAATAGTAACTTAAATCGTGATATTATGCTTTCAGTAGAAGAGTTGAACGACCGCCTGATAGACCTGGCTTTTGCCGAGGACATAGGCGACGGAGACCATACCACATTGTGCTGCATCCCTGCCGACCAGATGGGGGAGAGCAAGTTGTTGATTAAGGAAGAGGGCATCTTCGCCGGAGTGGAGATAGCCAAACAGGTGTTCCACCGCTTCGACCCCACGATGGAGGTGGAGGTATACATCGAGGACGGAGCACACGTCCGTCCGGGCGACATCGTGATGTCCGTGAAGGGACGGGAGCAGAGCCTCCTGCAGACCGAGCGCCTGATGCTGAACATCTTGCAACGCATGTCCGGCATCGCCACCATGACCCACAAGTACCAGCAGGCACTCATCGATGCCGGTACGAAGACCCGTGTGCTGGACACCCGCAAGACGACGCCCGGCATGCGCATGCTGGAGAAGGAGGCCGTGAAGATTGGCGGAGGCATGAACCACCGCATCGGCCTGTTCGATATGATACTCTTGAAGGACAACCACATCGACTTCTGCGGCGGCGTGCACAACGCCATCAGCCGTGCCAAGCAGTACTGCAAGGAGAAGGGCAAGGACCTGAAGATAGAGTGCGAGGTGCGCGACTTCAAGGAACTGGAGCAGGCGCTGCAGGAGGGTTGCGACCGCATCATGTTCGACAATTTCACCCCCGAGGACACCCGGAAGGCTGTGGAGATGGTGGCTGGCCGTGCCGAGACGGAATCGAGTGGCGGCATCACCTTCGACACCATGATTCCCTACGCCAAGGCCGGCGTGGACTTCATCTCCTTCGGCGCCCTGACCCACTCGGTGAAGGGACTCGACATGAGTTTCAAGGCGGCAGGGAGTACAAAGTTGAAAATTGAAGGTTGAAAGTTTATGGCTGCGCGATGAAGCCCAAAGGTAGATAAATATAATAAGGATTCAATATGAAAAAATTAATTGTTTTATTGACGTTGTTAACTTTCAACTTTCAACTTTCAACTTTCAACTCTGCTCTTGCCTGCACAAATTTGATTGTCGGCAAGAAGGCATCTGCCGACGGCAGCGTGATAGTAACCTATTCGAGCGACGACTACGGAGCCTACGGTTTCCTCTTCTACCAGAAGGGCGGCAAGCACCAGCCGGGCGAGATGCGTAAATTGTATCACTACGAGTCAAACAACTATCTGGGTGAAATCCCCGAAGCCGACTCCACGTATGCCGTCATCGGCCTGACCAACGAGCACCAGGTGACCATCCACGAAACCACGTGGGGCGGTCGCGAGGAACTGGCTGACTCGACCGGCCTCTTCGACTACGGAAGCCTGATGCAGGTGACCCTCCAGCGTGCACGCACGGCTCGCGAGGCCCTGAAGATAATGACCGACCTGGTGGCTCAGTACGGCTACCAGAGCGAGGGTGAGTCGTTCACCATTGCCGACCCTAACGAGGTGTGGGTGATGGACATGATAGGCAAGGGCCCCGGTGGCGGCGCTCCCGTGTGGGTGGCCGTGCGCATCCCCGACGATTGCATCTCGGGCCATGCCAACCAGAGCCGCATCCACCAATTCCCCCTCAAGGACAAGGAAAACTGCATCTACTCGAAGGATGTCATCACCTTTGCCAAGAAGAAAGGTTACTTCACGGGTAAGGACAAGGACTTCTCCTTCGCCGATGCCTACAATCCCCTGGACTTTGGCGGCGCGCGCTATTGCGAGGCTCGCGTGTGGAGTTTCTTCAACAAGTGGGGCAGTGAGGATATGTCCAAGTACCTCAAATATGCTATGGGCGAAGACCTGAAGGCTGAACCGTTCCCCCTGTACATGAAGCCCAAGAAACTGCTGACCGTGCAGGACGTGAAGGACATGATGCGCGACCACTACGAAGGCACGCCGATGGACATTAGCACAGGGCTTGGCGCAGGTCCGTGGGAGATGCCCTACCGCCCCACGCCCCTGAGTTATGAGGTAGATGGCAAGAAGTACTTCAACGAACGGCCCATCTCGACCCAGCAGGCCAGTTGCATCTACGTGGCGCAGATGCGCTCGTGGCTGCCCGACTACGTGGGCGGTGTGCTGTGGTTCGGCAACGACGATGCCAACATGGTGGCTATGGTGCCCATCTACTGCTGCACTGTGGATGCCCCCGAGTGCTTCAACGAGCAGACGGGCGACACGTTTACCTTCTCCTTCAAAAGTGCCTATTGGATGCAGAATTGGGTGGCCAACATGGTCTACCTGCGCTATTCGCTGCTCTTCCCCGAACTGGCGAAGGTGCGCAACGGCCTGGAGGCCGAGTTCAACGCGAACCAGCCGGAAGTGGAGAAGGAAGCCCTCGCAATGACCGAAGCCGAGGCTCGCAAGTACCTCTCGAACTACAGTCACGCGCAGAGCCAGGTGATGATGGACCACTGGATGTGGCTGGCCCAGCACATCATCGTCCGCTACAACGACATGGCCCAGAAGAAGATGGACGCCGACGAGGCCGACTACCTCAAGACCCCTGGCGGCAATCAGGTGCCCGTCAACCGTCCGGGCTATCCCGAGCGCTATCGTCGTTCGATTGTGAAGGAAACAGGAGACAAGTATCTTATTAAATGAACCACGAATTTGTTATTTTATTAGGACATAAATCCACACAAAATCATTCATAAATAATGATTCATTATCTATATTATATTTATGTCATATTTATGTAGATTTATGTTCCGATAAATTCTTCGACGAGCGAAGCGGCAAGCCGATAACGTGGTAAAGAAAAGAATAATTTTTAATGTTTTGTATTATGGATAATGAGTTAATTAAGAAGTGTGAAGCCGAGGCCCAGAAGTGGCTCGCTTCCAGTGTGTATGACGCCGAGACGAAGGCCGAAATCCGGGCCATGCTCGACAACGAGGACAAGACCGCCCTGGTGGACGCCTTCTACCAGACGCTGGAGTTCGGTACGGGCGGCCTGCGCGGCATCATGGGCGCCGGCACCAACCGCATGAACAAGTACATCGTCGGCGCTGCCACGCAGGGCTTTGCCAACTACATCAACAAGGCCTTCCCCGAGGGCGGCAAGAGCGTTGTCGTCGGTCACGACTGCCGCAACAACGGCCGCATGTTTGCCGAGACCGTGGCCAACATCTTCTCGGCCAACGGCATTCGCGTCTTCCTCTTCGAGAGCCTGCGTCCCACGCCTGAGATTTCCTTTGCCATCCGCCACCTCGGTGCCGTGGCCGGCGTGAATGTCACCGCCTCGCACAACCCCCGCGAGTACAACGGCTACAAGGCTTACCGGGACGACGGTGCCCAGGTGCTGGCTCCGCACGACAAGGGCATCATCGACGAGGTGAACAAGGTGCGCATTGAGGACGTGAAGTTCGAGGGCAACAAGGAGCTCATCGACATCATCGGCGGTGAAATGGACTGGGACTACCTGCAGGCAGTGAAGGAGGCCATGGTCGACCAGGACGTCATCCTGCGCCAGAAAGACCTCAATATCGTCTACTCGCCGATGCACGGCACGGGTCGCGTCATCATTCCCGAGGCCCTGCGTTCATGGGGATTCCAGAACATCCACGTGGTGCCCGAGCAGATGGTTATCGACGGAAACTTCCCGACGGTCGTCAGCCCGAACCCCGAGAATGCCGAGGCTATGACCTTAGGTATGAAGCTGGGAACGCGCCTGAATGCCGACCTGGTGATTGCCTCCGACCCCGATGCCGACCGTCTGGCCATCGTCTGCCGCAACGCTAAGGGCGAGTGGGAAATCCTCAACGGTAACCAAACCTGCATGATGTTCTGCTGGTATATCATCGCCAACAAGAAGAAGCTCGGTCAGCTCAAGGGTAACGAGTTCCTTGTGAAGACCATTGTGACCACCGAGGTGATTGCCGAGATTGCCAAGAAGAACGGCGTGGAGTACATGGACTGCTATACGGGCTTCAAGTGGATAGCCAACGAGATTCGCATCAACGAGGGTAAGAAGAAGTACATCGGAGGCGGCGAGGAGTCGTTCGGCTTCCTGCCGTTCGACAAGGTTCGTGACAAGGACTCCCCCGCCAGCATCTGTCTGATTTGCGAAATCGCTGCATGGGCACGCGACAACGGCATGACGCTGTACGACCTGCTGATGAATATCTACAAGGAATACGGCTTCTCGAAGGAGGTGACCATCAACGTGGTGCGCCCGGGCAAGACGGGTGCTGACGAAATCAAGCAGATGATGACCAACTTCCGCCAGAACCCGCCGACCGACCTGGGCGGCTCGAAGATTTGCCTGTGGAAGGACTACCAGACGCTGGAGGCCAGGAAGGCAGACGGCAGCGTAGAGAAAATCAGCATGCCGGCAACGAGCAACGTGCTGCAGTGGTTCTGCGAGGACGGCACGAAGGTGTCGGTTCGCCCCTCGGGCACGGAGCCGAAAATCAAGTTCTATTGCGAAATCAAGGACCCGACCTTCAAGTGCGCCGACTGCTATGAGCGCTGCACCAATGCTGCCCTTGAGAAGATTGAGGCCATTAAGAAGAGCTTGGGACTGTAGTTTCCTGCAACGTCCTGAAGGATAGGACGGAGGAACAGACAACGGATTTCACGGATTCAACGGATGAAGGCCATGCTGGAAAACAGCAGAAGGCAACTCCGATGAATCCGTGAAATCTGTTGTGTTAAGCCGTTTCCGGTGGCGACGGCGCGGCGCCGCCGCTATTCGTGGTGGTAGGGCTCGCCCTTGATGATGGTGCATGCACGGTACACCTGCTCGGTGAAAGTCAGGCGAATCATCTGGTGGGAGAAGGTCATCAGCGAGAGGGACAGCTGCTCGTTGGCGCGCTGGTAGACGGCAGGGGAGAAGCCGTATGGGCCGCCTATGACGAAGACAAGGCGGCGGGCCACGGCCCGCTTCTGCTCCAGCCAGCGGGCGAAGTCGACGCTGCGGTACTGTTTGCCGTGCTCATCGAGCAAGACCACGGTGTCGGAAGGCTGCAGCTGCTTCATAATGAGCTCACCTTCCGCACTCTTCTGCTGTTCCTCCGTGAGGTTTTTCGTGTTCTTCAGTTCAGGAATGGTCACGACATCGAACGGCATGTAATGGTTGATGCGTTCCACGTAGTTGCCGATGGCAGCCACAAAATGCTTGTTGACGGTCTTGCCGACTTGTATCAGGATGGTTTTCATCGGTCGTCGCCTCCATCAGGTTCGTCGTCGCCGGCGGGGAAATAGTCGTCGCGGCGCTTGGGATTCATGGGGAACCAGCCCTTCTGCACCCGCTTCTTCTGGGCGAAAAGCTCGCCAATGCCCCATAGCGCGGAGGCTCCAAAGACGCCTACCACCGACGACAGGATGGGATTCTCGATGAAAAGGGCAGCTCCCATGCAGGCGAGGCCGACAGCCAGATAGACTGTCCAGGGGCGTGTGCCCCAGTGATACTCCGTCTTGATGACGATGGGATGCCAGATGCCGATGGTGAGAAACGTGCAGACGGCTATGATGATGCCTGTAAAATACATATTCTTATGCTATCGTGTAGAGTGAAAACCCTCCAGGTTGTCGTAACGGCGGAGCATCATACGGCGGTAGATGTTGCGCATCCAGTACTGCTCGGTAACGGTGAACAGGAGACCGATGATGAGCAGTATCCAGTAAGCCGTGGCTTCGTCGAAGATGGCTTGCAGCACGAAAACCTCGACGATGGGGGCGAACATGGCCACCATCGACGCAATGCCCTGCCACTTGTTCTCCATCTGGTTCTTGCCGGTTATCTTTTCATTCAGCGGCAGTGACACCTTATTATATACGGCCATCTGGAAAAGCAGGAAGTAAACCGGGCCGGTGGCAGTGAACAGATAGGCCAGAACCATGACGATGGAGAATTTACCCGTGAAGACGGGGAACAGCGTGAAGAACAGCGGCAGCAGCAAAATGGCGCAATAATAATAGTACTTGGCGCGCAGCAGCGTCAGGATGTTCTCCTCGTGAACCATCAGCAGGTCGATGTAATTGCCCTCCGGGCACATAACCTTCGTGAGGTTTACAGAACCGAAGAAGATGAAAGCGTAGAGGCACCAGAAGTTACGCTCGAACGAAGAGTTGTAGACACTGGTGAAGGCTATCATGAGCGAGAAGAACGTAATGAAGCACACGCCTTGGATAAAACGCGCGCGGATGGCCTTGTTGCGCATGGTGCTTTTTATCTCCAGCTTCAGGTATTCGCCGATTTGTCCGAAGCGGTTCAGCGACTGGAACTCCGACACATGCTTCAGCTTGGTATTCTCTTTTTTGCTGATTTCATCGTAGATGAGGTGCATCTGCAAGTAGCGGTTGACGGCAAAAAGCACCGTAAACAGCACGGCCATGGCCACGAAGAGCCACCACAGGGAGCCATATTGCTTGATGATGTCGGCAATGAAATCAAGGATGGTGTCCAGCATCTTGTCGGGAAGCAGCAAAAACGGCAGCAGTATGGAGCCATAGACGGCGGCGGGCAGCAGCCACCAGTACATGTGCTGGTTGACGAGCGTACGGACCAGCAGGTACCACTGGCTGTTGACTACGACCATCAGATGGAGCAGGAACAGCATGCCGACGGCTCCCCAGAACGTGACACCGCCACACCAGACGATGAAGACGTATGGCAGGAAGACGGTCATCCACGTCAGGTTTCCAAGGTCGAGCACCTGCGAAGTCAGGAAGCAATCAATGGCGGAATACTTGCTGACAGGGGTCAGCAGGTAGGGCTTTACCAGCACAAGCGGCGTCTGTTGGGTCATGAAACGGGCACCGAAATCGAAAATGAGCAGGAAAGGCATGGTGTAGAATATCAGTTCCGGGCCTGCCTTCGTGGCTCCGAGCCATCCGAAGAAGGTGCCTATGGCTATGAATTCGATGGCCAATATGCCCACCATGATGTAACCGAAGAGCTTGCCGTACTGGTTAGCCTCGAACATCACATTGCGCTTCTCGCTGAGTTTCGTGTTCTTTCTCAGCAGGAAAAAGAGTTGTAGCTTGTTCATCTGAGGTCAATCACTTCTGCGTTGGGGAAATCTTTCGAGTTGAAGCGGAAGATAGCGTCGGACAGTGCCGCCGTCTTGAAGTTGCGGATGTCGATGGTGGTCCAACCCTTCTGCTGCTTCATGCGAATCTGCGACGGGACATAGGTCTTGGCATTGGTCACGATATACATTTCCTGAATGCCTTTCTTAGGGTCCTTGGCCGTGAGGTGCACCTCGTGGCTACCGCCTTTCTTGGTCAGGGTGTAGGCATAGCCCTGCTTGTAGATGTAGATGAAATTGTAGGGATTGATGGCTTGCAGCTGGGCGGCGGTAGGCGTCGAGATGTTCACTTCGTCGTTCTGCTTCATGTACGTCCACTGGGTCTTGCCGTCGAACCAGATAATGGCCTGCGGCGTGGTGGCCTGGAACTTGCGGCCCTTGACGGCGATGGTGCCCTGCGTGTTGAAGCTCGGGCCCTTGATGGTGAACGAAGCCTGGGCGCCCTGCTTGGCGGAAACGGCAGCAGCCGTCTTGTCAAGTACTTGCTTGGCGCTTTGGGCATGGATGCCTATGCTGCAAATGGCGCATAGGGCCGCGATGATATACTTTCTTATCTCCATTGTGCTAACAGGTTTTCGAGACTCATTTCGTCCATGATTAATACTTCGCGCGGCTTTGAACCGTGGGCGGCACCCACGATACCAGCCTTCTCCAGCTGGTCCATCAGACGGCCTGCGCGGTTGTAGCCGATGGCAAATTTACGCTGAATAAGCGAGGTGGAACCGCTCTGTTCACGCACGATAAGGCGGGCGGCATCCTCGAACATCGGGTCGAGATGCTGCATGTCCACGTCGCGGCTCTCGCCGGCTTCGTCCTCAGCTGTGTCGGGTTCTGGCAGCTCAAAGGCCGACAGGTAGCCTTGCTGCTGGGATATAAACTGGTTGATACGCTCCACTTCGGGCGTGTCGACAAAGGCACATTGCACGCGAACCGGCTCACTGCCGTTCAGATAGAGCATGTCGCCGCGTCCTACCAGCTGCTGTGCGCCCGTGCGGTCGAGGATGGTCTTGGAGTCAATGCCCGCTGATACCTTGAACGCGATACGGCTGGGGAAGTTGGCTTTGATGGTACCGGTGATGATGTTTGTCGTAGGACGCTGCGTGGCGATAATCATATGGATGCCCACGGCGCGTGCCAGCTGGGCAATACGCGCGATAGGCAGCTCGACTTCCTTGCCTGCCGTCATGATGAGGTCGCCGAACTCGTCGATGACTACCACGATATAGGGCATGAAC
>JAFSXQ010000243.1 GCA_017444005.1 Bacteroidaceae bacterium
AAAGTCTGGCTGAACCAGCAGCAGATGGCAGAACTTTTTGCCACCTCGAAACCAAACATCAGTATGCACATTACGAACATACTGAATGAAAAAGAGTTAGATTCAGATTCAGTTGTTAAGAATTTCTTAACTACTGCCGCCGATGGCAAGAATTATCACGTCGTTTTCTATTCCCTGGAGATGATTATCGCCGTAGGCTATAGAGTGCGCGGCGTCCGGGGCACCCAGTTCCGCCAATGGGCAACGGAGCACTTGACGGAGTATTTGGTCAAAGGCTTTACGATGGATGACGAAAGACTTAAGAATCCCGATGGCAGGCCTGACTATTTCGATGAATTGCTGGCACGCATCCGGGATATCCGGGCTTCGGAAAAACGATTCTATCAGAAAGTACGTGACCTCTTCGCGCTCAGCAGTGACTATGACAAGACGGACAAGGCCACCCAAATGTTCTTTGCGGAGACACAAAATAAACTTCTCTATGCCGTCACCCATCAGACAGCGGCAGAGTTGATTGTCACTCGGGCTGATGCCACGAAACCGAATATGGGCCTGACCACATGGAAAGGAAACATCGTACGCAAGGGCGACATTGTCGTGGCCAAGAATTACCTGCAACGCGATGAGATTGACTCCCTAAACCGGCTCGTTGACATCTTCCTCACCAGTGCAGAAGAGCGCGTAAAGGGGCGTCGCGACCTCACGCTTCAATACTGGCATAACAATGTGGAAAGTTTGCTCACCTTTCAGGACAAGGATATCCTGCAAGGAAATGGCAGTATATCAAACGCCGAGATGGAAAGTATTGTGCGTAAGGTCTATCAAGAATTCGATACAAACCGAAAGCATTACGAAGCCCAGTTGGCCGATGCTGAAGATATCAAATTGTTAGAAGAGTTGGAGAAAGATATAATTGAACAACATAAATGATATATAACCTAAAATCTATTGCCATGAAACGATTTGTGTTATCAACTCTTGTTTGTTGCACCCTTTGCTCTTATGCACAATTAGGTCCCACGATGGGTTGGAGTTCGTGGAACACGTTTGCCCTGAACATCAACGAGGAACTCATCCGCGGACAGGCCGATGCTATGGCCAACTCGGGACTGAAGGACGCCGGGTACCAGTTCATCAACATCGACGACGGCTACTGGGACGGACGCGGCGAGGACGGCCATTTGCGGCTGAACACCAAACTGTTCCCCTCGGGCATGCGCTCGCTGGTCGACTACATCCATTCGCTGGGCCTGAAGGCCGGCATCTACAGCGACGCCGGCGACAACACCTGCGGTTCGGGTAACCAACATGCCTGGGGACTGGGCGTGGGCTTTGCCGGACACGAGGAGCAGGACTGCAAACTGTACTTCATCGACTGGGACTTCGACTTCATCAAGGTCGACTACTGCGGCGGCGCCCACATGAAACTGGACGAGCAGCAGCAGTACACCAAGATTTCCAACGCCATCAAGAACTGCGGCAAGCCCGGCATCGTCTACAACATGTGCCGCTGGGCCTATCCCGGCACCTGGAGCGCCAATGTGGCCGACTCGTGGCGTACCACGGGCGACATCTACGACGCCTGGAAGTCGGTACGCGGCATCCTGGCCGAAAACCTCTACCTCCCGGCCTACTGCAAGCCCGGACACTATAATGACATGGACATGCTGGAGGTGGGCCGCTCGATGTCGATGGAGGAGGACCAGACGCACTTCGGCATGTGGTGCATCATGAACTCGCCCCTGCTCATCGGTTGCGACATGCGCAACGTGCGCCCCGATGCCCTTGCCCTGATGAAGAATGCCGACCTCATTGGCATCAATCAGGACAAGACCTTCCAGCAGGCCTACCTCGTGAAGCGGACGAACGACTGCTACATCCTGGCACGCGATGTGGAGAAACTGAACGGCCTGACCCGCGTCTTTGCCATCTATAACCCCAGCGACGAGGACCGCTATGTGACGGTTAGTTTCCGCGACATCGACCTCGACGGAAAAGTGAAGTTGCGCGACTGCTTCCAGCAGAAGGACTTAGGCCAGTTCGCCACAGGCTACCAAGTTGCTGTTCCGGCCCACGGCACACGCATCTATAAGGCCACCGGCGAAAAGCGCCTCGAACGCCGACGCTACGAGGCTGAGACGGGCTACATCAGCACCTATCAGGAACTGCGTAACAACCAGACGGAGAAGTCGGGCATCTACGTTGCCGATGCCAAATGCGACGCTGGCTACAAGGCCTGCTGGCTGGGTCAGAGCGAGGCAAACAGCCTGGTATGGGACAACGTTTACGCACCGAAGGGCGGCAAGCGCACGCTCACCATCGCCTACGTATCGGCCGAGGACCGCCAACTGACCGTCAGCGTCAACGGCAAGCCGGTTGACACACTGACCCTGAACAGCGGCTCGTGGAGTAGGGTAGGAGAGGTGTCCGTACCCGTAAAACTGAATAAGGGCAACAACGTCATCCGCCTGTCGAATCCCACCGCCTGGATGCCGGATATCGACTACGTGGAAATAAACAATTGACAGGCACGCGGCCTCACTGTGCGTGCCGCTTGTCCCAGCGCAGGAACAGTCCGGCCAGGATGGTTCCGCTGATGCTGTGCCAGGCGCACGAGATGGCACAGGGCAGCACGGCCAAGGGCTGGGCAGCAAAGAAGTTGCCCGCCAGCACGGTGGCCAACCCGGCGTTCTGCATGCCCACCTCTATGCTGATGGTGCGGCACTTGGAGGTGTTGAACTTGGCCATCTTTCCGGCCATATAGCCCAGCACGTAGCCCAGCGTATTGTGGCAGAGGACGACGGCAAAGGTCCACAGGAAGAGCCAAAGACCGCGAGCCACAAGGTCGTCGTGCACGGTGCTGATGACGCCGCCCACGATGCAGGCCAGGCACGTCACACTCAGGCCCGGCATCAGGGACTGCAGGGTGGGGAAGTGCTTGCTTCGCGAGTAGATGTAATTCAGGAAGCAGCCAATGCCGACGGGGATTATCGTCACGATGAGGATGTTCAGGAACATGCCCACGGCATCGATGGCTATGATTTCGCCAGCCGTCAGTTCCATCAGCAGTGGGGTCATGACGGGGGCGAGTAGGGTAGAGGCGCAGGTCATGCCCACGGAGTAGGCCACATCGCCGTGACAGAGGTACGACATGATGTTACTCGACACGCCGCCCGGACAGCACCCGACGAGCAGTATGCCCAGCGCCAAGGCAGGCTCCAGGTGGAACACCTTCACCAACAGCCACGCCACGCAGGGCATGATGAAGAACTGCGCACAGGCCCCGATGAGTATGTCCAGCGGGCGGTGCAGTAGGATGCGGAAATCCTCCGTGGTCAGCGTCAGTCCCATCGTGAGCATGATGATGCCCAGAATGACGGTCTGTGTGGTTCCGCGCACCCATTCGAACAGTTCGGGAACGAAGAAGGTTAGCACGGCAATGGCGATGATGAATAGCGATGCGTTAGCGGCAAGCCATCGGCTCAGTTTAATCAGTGATTGCATACGTTTAATGAATTTACGGTCGCAAAGTTACACAAATTAGGGATAACTTTTGTAACTTTGCACGGAAACTTATCAATTATGAGACAAAGAAAGGTATTTTTATTCCTCTTTTTACTGCTTCTGACACTCGCCGGCGAAGCCAAGAAGAGCAAGCCTGCCGTGGTGCGGTTGGAGACCACGATGGGCGTGATACGCGTAGAACTGAGCGACGAAACACCACGCCACCGCGACAACTTCCTACGACTGGCTCGCGAGGGACGGCTCGACAGCACGCTATTCCATCGTGTCATCCGCGACTTCATGATTCAGGGCGGCGACCCGCAAAGCCTCATCCCGTCGCGCGACTCCATCCCCTACACCCTTCCAGCCGAGTTCCGTCTGCCGTGGCTCCATCATGTACGCGGTGCCCTGGCCGCAGCCCGCGAAGGCGATGACGTGAACCCCGAGATGCGCTCCTCCGGTTCGCAGTTCTACATCGTCTATGGGCGGTCGTGGGGCCCCTCGTCGCTGGGCAAGGTGCGTGCCATGCTCGACGAACGGGGCATAGAGATGAACCGCGACATGTGGGACGCTTATCTTCAGCATGGCGGCTCGCCCCATTTGGATGGCACGTACACCGTTTTCGGTCATGTCATCGACGGCATGAAGGTGGTGAAGGAGATTCAGGCCGTAGCCACCGATGCCACGGACCATCCCCTCCAGGATGTCATCCTGCTCCGTGCTGTGGTGGAGAAATAGGGTCGTATGCGCCTCCCAAAAGGGCTGCTTGACCCCGGATGACGCAAAAAAACAGCAAAAAGTTTGGCTAATTCGCAGAAATACCCTAACTTTGCACCCGCAGAAGCCCAGATGGCGGAATTGGTAGACGCGTTGGTCTCAAACACCAATGCCGCAAGGCGTGCCGGTTCGATCCCGGCTCTGGGTACCTGAAAGAGGTTGTGTCACGCTTGTTGACACAACCTCTTTTCTTGTTTTTAAGGTACGCTAAATGCGCGCCTCTGGTTTCTGAAACACCGTTTACAGGGGATACTCCTCGAATGCGTAAAGCACGGTCGAAAGGTAACGCTCGCCAGTGTCGGGCAGCAGGACGACGATGCGCTTGCCCTGGTTCTCGGGACGGCTGGCCACCTGCGTGGCGGCATAGAGGGCTGCGCCTGCCGAGATGCCTACGAGCAGGCCCTCCTGCTGAGCAATCTCGCGACCTGTGCGGATGGCATCGTCGTTCTCCACGTCGAAGACTTCGTCGATGACGCCGGCGTCGTAGGTCTTGGGCACGAAGCCGGCACCGATGCCCTGAATCTTGTGGGGACCCGAGGGGCCGCCGTTCAGTACGGGCGATGACTTGGGCTCCACGGCCACAATCTTGACGTTGGGGTTCTGTTCCTTCAGTCGCTTGCCTACACCAGAGACTGTGCCGCCCGTGCCCACACCGGCCACGAAGATGTCCACCTTACCGTCGGTCTGCTCCCAGACTTCCTGTCCCGTGGTGGCATAGTGCTTGGCGGGGTTGGCGGGGTTCTCGAACTGTTGCAGGATGACGGCACCGGGTATGCTGTTGCGCAGGGCCTCAGCCTCGCGGATGGCGCCGGGCATGCCGTCCTTGCCGGGTGTCAGTCGCACTTCGGCACCGTAGGCCTTCACCAGGTTGCGACGCTCCACGCTCATGGTGTCGGGCATGGTCAGGATGAGGTGGTAGCCACGAACGGCGCTCACCAATGCCAGGCCTACGCCCGTGTTACCGCTGGTGGGTTCGATGATGGTGGCTCCGGGCTTCAGTATGCCACGCTGTTCGGCATCCTCAATCATGGCCAGGGCGATGCGGTCCTTCACCGATCCGCCGGGGTTGAAAAACTCTACTTTGGCTATAAGGGGCGTCTGCAGCCCTTTTGCCTGGGAATACTTGTTCAGTTCTAGTAATGGGGTGTTGCCGATGAGGTCGGTCAACTGTTTTGCAATCTTTGCCATAACTTTCGTTTTTTAGTAATTGGGTTCACAAAGGTAAGGAATTATTCCTAACGATGTATCAAAAATCGCCCGGAATCGTTACCGACGCAGGGCGAAATACCCTTTATGGGTTACTTGGCTTACCTGTTACACGTTATCCCAGCGCCTGACTGAGGTCTTCCAGAATGTCGTCGATGTGCTCGGTGCCGATACTGAGGCGGACGGTCGAGGGCGTGATGTGCTGCTCGGCCAGTTCCTCGGGCGAGAGTTGCGAGTGGGTGGTGGTGTAGGGGTGGATGACGAGGCTCTTCACGTCGGCCACGTTGGCCAGCAGGGAGAATATCTGCAAGCGGTCGATGAACTGCCAGGCCTCTTCCTGCCCGCCCTTTATCTCGAAGGTGAAGATAGAGCCGCCGCCCTGGGGGAAGTACTTCTTATAGAGTGCATGGTCGGGATGGCTCTCCAGTGCGGGATGGTTGACACGGGCCACCTTGGGGTGCTTAGCGAGGAAGTCCACAACCTTTAGGGCGTTCTCCACGTGCCGCTCCACGCGCAGGCTCAGCGTCTCCAAGCCCTGCAGCAGAATCCATGCGTTGATGGGCGAAATGGCAGAACCCGTATCGCGCAGGATGACGGCACGGATGCGTGTCACAAAAGCCTCCGGACCAGCCACGTCGGCAAACACGGCTCCGTGGTACGAGGGGTCGGGCTTGGCCAGGGTAGGGTACTTGTCGGCATTTGCCTTCCAGTCGAACTTGCCACCGTCCACGATGACGCCGCCCAGCGATGAGCCGTGGCCGCCCAGGAACTTCGTGGCCGAGTGTACCACCACGTCGGCTCCGTGCTCCAGCGGACGGATGAGATAAGGCGTGCCGAACGTGTTGTCCACGATGACGGGGATGTTGTGGCGATGGGCCACCTCGGCCACGCCCTCGATGTCCAGCACGTCGCTGTTGGGGTTACCGAAGGTCTCCACGAAGACCACCTTCGTGTTCGGTCGTATGGCGGCCTCCAGGGCCTTCAGGTCGTTCACGTTGACGATGGTGTTCGTCACACCCTGCGTAGTGAGCGTGTGGGTAATCAGGTTGTACGAACCGCCGTACAGGTTGTCGGCCGCCACGATGTGGTCGCCGGCCTGGGCAATGTTCTGCAGGGCATACGTGATGGCAGCGGCACCCGAGGCCACGGCCAGTCCGGCCACGCCGCCTTCCAGGGCAGCCACGCGGTCCTCGAAGACGCCCTGCGTGGAGTTGGTCAGTCGGCCGTAGATGTTGCCGGCGTCGCGCAGACCGAAGCGGTCGGCGGCGTGCTGTGAATTACGGAATACGTACGAGGTGGTCTGATAGATGGGCACGGCGCGCGAGTCGGTTGCGGGGTCGGCCTGTTCCTGTCCTACGTGAAGTTGAAGGGTCTCGAAGCGATAATTTCTTTTCTGTGCCATAGTCTTTTCTTATTTTATAATGTTAATTATGCATTGTGAATTGTGAATTATGAATTATTTCACGCTGCAAAGTTACGAACTTTTAGAAATATCCTCCAAATCTCTTGCTCATATCGGAAAATATCACTACTTTTGAATCGTCTATTTATGCTTTATTCTAAACGGCACCTCGTATGACACCTCAAAAAGAATCTTATTCTATAGACCAGTTGGACAAGACTGATTTACAGATACTTCGCACACTGCAGCGCAACGCTAAACTGACCACAAAGGAACTGGCCGACGCCGTGAACCTGACGCCGACGCCCGTCTTCGAACGTCAGAAGCGGCTGGAGCGCCGCGGCTACATCCGGAAATACATCGCTGTGCTCGACCCCGACCGGCTGGGGCGCGGCCTGCTGGTCTTCTGCAAGGTGAAACTGAAGCAGATAAACCGTGAGATTGCCGACGACTTCACGCGCCGCATCCAGCACATCCCGGAGGTCATCGAGTGCTACAACACCAGCGGCAACTACGACTATCTGCTGAAGATACGCACCGCCGACATGCAGGAGTACCAGCAGTTTATCCTGAACAAACTGGGCACCATCGAGAGTCTCGCTTCGCTGGAGAGCACCTTCGTGATGAGCGAGGTGAAGCAGACCTACGGAATCAATATATAAATTAATTCATAATGCATAATTCATAATGCATAATTATTTTGTACCTTTGTACCCGTAAATAGTAAATCGTTAAATAGTAAATACAGAATATGTCACTGAAAGCAGGAATCGTGGGACTGCCCAACGTCGGCAAGTCCACTCTCTTTAACTGTCTGTCGAGCGCAAAGGCGCAGGCAGCAAATTTTCCGTTTTGTACCATTGATGCCCAGATGGGGCAGGTCAGCGTGCCCGATGAGCGACTGACGAAGTTGGCCGAACTCGTCCACCCAGGGCGTATCGTGCCGGCGGTGTGCGACATCGTGGACATTGCCGGACTGGTGAAGGGCGCCTCGAAAGGCGAGGGCCTGGGTAACCAGTTCCTAGCCAACATCCGCGAGTGCGACGCCATCATCCACGTCCTGCGCTGCTTCGACGACTCCAACATCGTGCATGTCGACGGAAGTGTTGACCCTGTGCGCGACAAGGAAATCATCGACATGGAACTGCAACTGAAGGACCTGGAGACGGTGGAGAGCCGCATGCAGAAGGTGGAGAAGCAGGCCCGCGTGGGCGGCGACAAGCAGGCCAAGATAGAACTCCAGGTGCTGGAGGCCTACAAGGCTGCCCTCTTGCAGGGCAAGAGCGCCCGTACGGTGGAGTTCGAGACCGAGGACGAGCAACTGGCTGCCAAGAACCTCTTCCTGCTGACCACAAAGCCCGTTCTGTACGTCTGCAACGTCGACGACCAGAGCGCCAAAGACGGTAATGAATACACCCGCCGCGTCGCAGAAGCCATCAAGGACGAACAGGCCCAGATGCTCATCATCTCTGCCCAGACGGAAGCCGACATTGCCGAACTGGAGACCTACGAGGAGAAGCAGATGTTCCTGGAGGACATGGGCCTTTCGGAGAGCGGCTGCAACCGCCTCATCAAGGCCATCTATGCCCTGCTCAACCTGCAGACGTTCATCACCGCCGGCGAGATGGAGGTGAAGGCCTGGACCTTCCGCCGCGGCTGGAAGGCTCCGCAGTGCGCCGGCGTCATCCACACCGACTTCGAGAAGGGTTTCATCCGCGCCGAGGTCATCAAGTATGACGACTATATTAAATACGGCTCCGAGGCCGCCGTCCGCGAAGCCGGCAAGATGGGCGTCGAAGGCAAGGACTACGAAGTGCAGGACGGCGACATCATGCACTTTAGATTTAACGTTTGACGTTAAATCGGATTAGGGATTAAGGATTAGGGATTAGGGATTTATACCTTTTGAGATGGAAGAGTTTTATTATAGAAAGTTAGATGTCTATAAGAATGCAAAGTTCTTATCCCATGAGGTATGCAAACTCATTAAGACCTATCCTGTGGACGAACGGTTTGCCTTGTGCGATCAACTACGCAGGGCCGTTATGTCAATACCTATCAATATTGCAGAAGGCTTCGGCCGTTTTTCATCTAAAGAGAAAGCCCATTTCATACAAATAGCCTTTGGTTCGTTGAACGAAGTGATGTGTGAGTTAGAACTTTCTCTTGACGAAGGTTATATCACTCAAGAACAATTAAACAATATGGAGAGACTTATACTATCCGTGAAAAGGCAACTGGCAGTCCTGCATCGTTCTGTCCTTTCCAATGGTGACTACACCCCTAATCCCCTAATCCCCTAATCCCTAATCCCTAATCCTATGAATCTAACATTCATAACCTGGAATCCCGACATATTTGCATTCCACATCGGGGCGTTCGGTATACGTTGGTACTCACTGTGCTGGGCCATCGGTTTGCTCAGTGTCTATCTGCTGGAACATAAACTGTTTCGCGAGCAGCGCATCCCCGAGGAAAAGTTCGACCCGCTGGTCTTCTACTGCTTCTTCGGCATCTTGATAGGTGCCCGCCTGGGCCACTGCCTGTTCTACGAACCCGGCTACTTCCTCAGTTCGCCCACGCACATCGTGGAAATGATAGTTCCTGCCAAACTGGGAGTCGACGGTTCGTGGCACCTCACAGGTTACGAGGGACTGGCCAGTCACGGCGGCACGCTGGGCCTCATCCTGGCCCTCATCCTCTATGTCCGGCGCATGGACATGAAACTGTGGACGGTGCTCGACAACATTGCCATCGTCACCCCCATCTGCGCCTGCGCCATCCGCCTGGGCAACCTCATGAAC
>JAFSXQ010000244.1 GCA_017444005.1 Bacteroidaceae bacterium
AAATAGAATTCGCCCTTTATTTGGCCATTGGTTTCCTTCTCCCAAGTGGCTGTTACATTGGGGTACATTTGTTGAAATTTGGCCATAACCACTTCGGGTACGTCTGATTCAGCCATATCATCGTCGCAACTTACACTAAACACGGCCATTGCGCCCATCAGGAGGCATAGGAACAGATTCTTCGCTTTCATTGTTTCTACATTTTTAAGGGTTTAACGATCAATGTCTCTCACTTTGAATTGCTTGTTGAACTCCACCTCCATACCGTTCGATAGGTCGACTTCGTAGCCGCGCCGGTCACGTTCTATCTGTACGACGTAGACTTGCGGCCAGCGCTTTGCTACCTCTTGGACGATGGGGGCGGGAATCAGGTCGACGGGCACGCGGTCGCGCCGGCAGTTTATCTCCAGCCAGTTGCCCTCGCTGTCGAACTCCACCCTTCCGCCACTTGCCAGGCGGACGGTGTATACCATGTTTCCGTCCTCCTTGTCGAGTTTGATGCTTGTGGCTGTGGGGAAGTGTTGTCGCAGCACTGCTTGGGCTACTTGTGGCAGTTGCGACATGTCGACGTTCTGGTGGTTGTCGCCGCCCTTGCTGCTCTTCATCCTCTCCGTCAGCGTGGCGAGATTCAGTAGCACGAACTGGCGTTCGGGACCTTCGGGCAACCTTTGGCTGATGGCGTTGATGTCGCCGGAGAGCGCGCTGTATTGTTCTCGGTTGAGCGTCCCCTTGTAGTTCTGGCACAGGTTGTGGAGGGCTAGCGTGAGGGCATCGCGCAGACTTTCGTCGCCTTCCTCAAACTGTTCGCGGATGTAGTGCACCTTGCTTTGCAGCATGTCGTACGAGAGGCGTTTGTCGGCCTCGTCCATGATGGAGCGCATGGTGTTCTTCGTCGGGTTCTCCAGTGTGTACAGGGGCCGTTCGGCGACGGGCCGCCCCTGAATCTCGGCAAACTTGCCTTGCAGGTAGTAGACGGGGGGCGTGCCCTCCGTGCCTGTCCCGTTCAGGCGCATGGGGGTGCAGCGCCAGGTCAGTACGAAGACGTGGTTCGTGCCGTCCGCATCGGCAAAGTTCTCCATCATCACGTTTTCCGGACAGAGTGTCATGTTGTAGACGTTGGCCTTCTGGTCGCCGGCCTGCATCCTGATGCGGAGCGTCTTGAAGGGGAACAGCCCGTTCTCGCTGCGGTGGCAGATGACGGGTGAGGCTTCGGTCATGTTTTCGCGCATGATGCGAATCAGGTCGGTGATGCCCACTTCGGGCGAGGCCGTCTGCCGGGCTTGGTCGATGGCATAGATGGCTTCGAATTCGATGCCCGTGTCTGCCAACGGTTGCAGGCGGAGGGCATCCGTGTCGCCCGATGTGCTATGCTTCAGTTCGTTATAGGCGCGCCGGATGATTTCGACGCGTGGATTCGTGTGTTGCGCCACGACTGCCGTCGACAGGCAGAACAGGGCTGCAAGGAGGGTGGTGTACTTTCTCATGTTACGTAGGGGTTAGAAGTAAATGGTTTTGTCGTTTTCGTCACGCTCGTTGTATTCGGCTTTCGTGTTCTCTTCGGCCTCGTCCATCAGGATTCTGCACACGAGGCGCTGCAGGCGTTCGTCCATTGCCACGATGCGTTGCAAGTGCTCGGCGTAGACCTCCTCCTCCACGTGGTCGAGTTCCTGTTCGATGAGGGCCAGTCGCGCGTCGAGGCTGTCGCCGGCGGGGAAGGGGATGTCGGTTGTGCGGCTGTTCCGCTTCGGGGCTATTGCTGTCGGGGCTTGCTGTGCCTGTATCGCCACCGTGAACGACGCTGTGGCCCGAACCATAGTCTGCTCTGCTTCCTCTTCTTCGACGGAGGCTACAACGGCGGGGGTGTTCCCGGTGGGTGCCTCTGCATGCCGACGGTCGGCCCACAGTGTGCCCAGCAGGAAGAATGCCCCTGCCGCCACTGCTGCTGCGGCCCATCGTGTCAAACGTCGGCTCCTCTGCCGTTGGCCGACGATGCGGTCGTAGGCGGCCGTTTCGTCCTCTGCGAGCCACGCATCTGTGTCGAACCGCCTCCGTGTCAGTCCCTTCATCAGTTGGTCGAACCTCTCCTCTGCATCGTTCGTCATAGTATGCCTCCTTTCTTCAGTTTATCGATAATCTTGCGTCGTGCCGAACTTACGATGGCGCTGACGGAGCGTGGCAGTATGCCCGTTGTGGCGGCTATCTGGCCCACGTCCATGTCCATTTCGTGACGCATCCGGAAGAGCCTCCGTTCGTTTCGTGGCAGCATGTCGATGGCCTTGCGCAGCATCCGCAGGTTGTCCTCCGTCTCCATCTGCACCGTCTCGTCGTCCACGATGGCCATACCCTCGTGCAGGGGTGCACCTTGTCGTATCCGCTCGTATCTCCACAGACTCACGCAGACGTTTTTGGCCATTCTCACCAGCAGGGCCTCCGTCGCCTCTTCGGCCTTTAGGCGATCGCGCATGAGCCATAGTCGCATCAGCGTCTCCTGTACGACGTCGTCAGCCCTTGTGTCGTCGCCCCAGAAGGCCCGCCCCACTTCCATGAGTCGTGGCCGCATCGCCGTGGCCGTCTGTTCGTAGTCTTGTGTTGTCATCTATTATTGAAACGCATGTTTCCGTTCGATGTTAAGTAAAAAAGTGGAAAATGTTTTTGAGACGGGTCGTCGACTGTCAGTCGCGGGGCTGCGGTGCAAAGGTAAACAGAAAAGCGGCGATTGTCCCAACAATTTGTATTACAATTGTGTTACAATCGCCGAAGTATGTAGTTAATAATGTGGCATTTCTCTATGCAGGGTGAAGCAAGTGCGTGGAAGCGATGGCTCGTGCGATGTCAACGGGGATTTCCACCTCCTTTGCCCGCGTGGGCCAGTTGGCTACGGCACTGATGACCTTTTCGATGATTTCCTGGGGGCGTTTGATGTTCATGTTCGACGCCACGGCCAGGAGGTCGGCGCGGGTGATGTCTGTGAACTTCCCGTTGATGGACATCTGGTGCTGCGCCGTCCATTCGCCCTCGGGGTTATAGGCCCAGGAGACATCGTAGGCGGGGGAGAGTCGCCATGTGCCGTCGTGGTTCATGAGGAACGATATGTTCTTGGTGTGGTCCTCTTGGTTACGGGCAACGACATTGAACACCATGCGCCGGAACATCTCTTCGGCTTGCTGGTAGGGCAACCGCAGGCGGCGCATGACTTGGAATGCCTGCTCGTAGGAATAGGCACGAAGCAGTTTGTAGTCGTAGTGCGCCAGACCGCAGAGTGTCTGCATGTGCAGTTTGCCGTTGCTCTCCGTGCGGTCGAAGCGGCGTGTCATAAAGTGTGCACGTCCGTTCTCCTCCAGCAGTCGGCAGGGCATCATCTCGATGCTTGCCTCGCGTGCCATCAGATAGTAGGCATACTCGATGCGCCCGTAGTGCTTGGGGTCGCCAAGTTCCTGGTTGGTGACGCCGTCCAGTTTCAGCAACCAATGCTGGAAGCCTTCAGGGGCATCTACCTGGCCGGAACGGACTTCGCCCGTCTGCCCGTTATAGGCAATGACGGCCTTCGCGCGCTGTCCGCCTGCCGAAGTGCCCACCTTGATGATGTTCAGTAGGGCCTCCTTGCGGTCGTCGGAGAGGTTGGCGTTGAGTTGTTCCTTTTGCAGGAGAGCCTCTCGCGCCACTTGCACCAGGGCGTCGATTTCTATGCGTGCCTCATGTTCGAGAAAACTGTCCTGCGCCGGCTCGAACTCCAGGGCGCCCATGCTGCGCTTGCCTTGGTAGCAAAGGCGCTCCACCGGGTTGGCAAAAGTGCGCCCCACGGTGGCCAGCCAGCGGTCGAGCAGTGCCTTTCCGTAGGCGTCGGGCAGGGCATCGGCCAACAAGCCGGGCAGGCCCATGAAGGTTTCGTGCGACAGGGACTGGAAACTGTAAGCCTGATGCACAGCCACGGGCATTTGCAGGGGCGCGAGGTCGAGCCCCGCACGTTCAAAGTCGGCATCATACTCGAAAACGGCCGATTGCTTCCGCTCGTCCCACATCACGATGCCGACCTTGCGGTTCCAGATGTTTACGTTAGCCAGTGTTACCATTCCGATTCAGCAACTTGAAAGACGTGAGGATATGTGCTGTTCTTCACGCGCTGCCGCAACTTATTCTTTTCCATTAGTTTGGCATAGGCTACGGGGCTGGGCACGCGCTCTTCGAAGAAGGAATCCAGGTAATCCAGGTTCCCGAGGGCACGCAACAGTTGTATGATGACCATCATCGACGGCGCCTTGCCGTTCTCCACGGCACTGATGGTGAAGACGGAGACGCCCGACGCCGAGGCCAGGTCGGTTTGCTTCATGCCGTTGATGATGCGTCGCTCTTTCAGTTTCTTCCCGATTTGCTGCATCAGGGCGTTGTCGGTCATTGCATAAATGTCCATGGCGTGTCTTTTGGTTTGACGCTACAAAGGTACGAATAACTTTTGGATTTTCAAAGGTTATCCGTACTTTTTTTAGTTTAGACCAGCATTTTCTATAGTTATCGGCTTGCTCCTATTAGTTTTTGTATTTGGCGCTCGGTGGCTTGGGGCAGGAGTTGTCTGAGGTGGGACTGCATGCGGCGGAGCGACTCGTCGGGCGTGCGGTCGCACTGGCAGGCGTCGCGTCCCAGCAGGGTCTCGGGTGTGGTGAGCAGTGCCCATCCCCAGCCGTACTCGCGGTTGTGGCGGTCGCGCGGATAGACGAAGTCTTCGGTCACAATGTGGCATCCCATTTGCAGGCGGGTGATGTAGGCGTCGAACCGGCTGCGCATTCGGGGCCCCGTGAAACCGCATTCGGCTCGCAACTGGCGAGTGATGAGACTCCCTTGTTCGCGCAGCGTCGCGAGTATCATGTCCTCGATGGTTCCCTCCTCAGGGGCGGGCATTCGACTGCGGCGGTAGTTCATCAGGTCGGGCCACCATTGGCGGCTGACGAAGCCCGCCTTTCCGGCGAAGAACTTACCGTAGACCGTGGGGCTCTCCGTCACGATGGGTCCCTTCCACTTCCACAGCGGCCAGTCCCATCCGCCGTCGGGAAACACCACGTAGCGGCACTCTTCGTCGGCCATCTCCTCGGCCGAGAAGCCCGCTATCCCGCTGTCCAGCAGAGGCAGGAACCCGATTTCCTGAATCAGTTCCATCATGCCCATCTGGTCGTGAATCTCTAGTCGTGCCATACATTTTTTTGTCTTATTGAATGCGAAGTTACAAAAAGATGTCCGTTAGTACAAATTTTTTCACTATCTTTGTCAGCGTTAAAACACATTAAGGGATAGATACTATGAAGAAACATCGAATTATGGCTAAGCCAAACATCAAACACATTTTGGCGGACCTCGTCCTGCTTCTCGTGCTCTGCCTGATGCCGGCGCCTGCCTGGTGCGGCAGCAAGAAAAAAGCCGTGGAACGTCCGCTGCGCATAGCATGTGTGGGCAACAGTGTCACCTACGGCTATGGCCTGCACCACCGCGACCGCGATGCCTATCCGGTCCGACTGCAGCAGATGCTTGACAGCACCTATGGGGCCAACAGATACGAGGTCGGGAATTTCGGCCATTCGGGTTCTACCTTATTATATAAGGGCCACCGCCCGTACGTGAAGACCCCAGAGTTCCGCCAGGCGCTCGACTTCCGGGCCGACTGGGTGGTCATCCACCTGGGCCTGAACGATACCGACCCGCGCAACTGGCCCGACTGGAAGGAGGATTTCGTGCCCGACTATCGCGCGCTGATAGACTCCTTCCGAACGGCGAATCCCGAGGCGCGCATCCTCCTGTGCCGGATGACGCCCATCTTCGACCGCCACCCGCGTTTCCAGAGCGGCACGCGCGATTGGCATGCCCAGATTCAGCAGGCCATCGAGCAGGTGGCACGGGGAGCAGGTGCGCAACTCATCGACCTCTACACACCGCTGCACAGTCGTCCCGACCTCTTCCCTGACGCCCTGCACCCCAATCCCGAGGGGGCGCGGATCCTGGCCCGGACGGTCTACGGGGCACTGACGGGTGACTACGGAGGACTGCGTCTGCCGCCTGTCTACAGCAGCGGTATGGTGCTGCCGCGCGACGAACATCTGCTTCTGGAGGGACAGGCCAACGCCCGCCAGAACGTCCACGCCGTGCTGAGCAAGGACGGAAAGGTCGTGGAGGAACGCGAGGCCTTCACCCGTGCCGACGGTTCGTGGTGCTTCGAACTGCCTCACATGAAGGCCGGCGGACCGTACCGGCTGACGCTGACCTCCACGCCGCTGAACCCCGACCACTACCACCTCTACTATCCCGAAAAGTATCCCTACCTCCTTCCGAACCTCACGAAGGCCAAGGCGCAGACGCTCGTCATCGACAGCCTCTATTTCGGCGACCTGTGGCTGGCTAGTGGGCAGTCGAACATGGAACTGCGCGTGGACCAGTGCAACACGCTCCAGGAAGACCTTGCCGATGCCGCACGCCTGAAGGGACGCTTACACCTATTTAATATGCCTGCCCGCGCCCGCACGGATGCGGTGGAGTGGCCGGACAGCGTGCTCCGCTTCACCAACGAACTGCGCCACATGGACTTACAGGGGTGGCACATGGCCTCGCCCGAAGTCGTTCGCCGCTTCTCCGCCGTCGCCTTCAACTTCGGGCGTGTGCTCTGCGACAGCCTGCCCGACGTCCCCATCGGTATCATTTGCAATGCGGTGGGCGGCTCCACGACAGAGTCATGGATAGACCGCACGACGCTGGAATGGGAGTTCCCGAACATCCTGACCGACTGGCGCAATGGTGACTATGGTCAACCCTGGGCGCGTGGACGCATGACGCAGAACATCGCCCATGCCCTGGACAAGGAATCGGCGGCCTACAACCCGCTGCAGCGCCACCCTTACGAACCTGCCTATCTCTTCGAGGCCGCCATTGCTCCGCTTGGTCATCTGCCTGTCAAGGGCGTCCTGTGGTACCAGGGCGAGAGCAATGCCCACAACATCGAGGTGCACGAGCGCCTGTTCCGCCTGCTCCAGCAGTCGTGGCGCGAGCACTTCGCCCGTCGTTGGCACTGTGAGTTCCAGAAGAAGCCCACATTGCCCTTCTACGTCGTACAACTCTCCAGCCTCCCGCGCCCGTCGTGGCCCGCCTTCCGCGATAGTCAGCGCCGTCTGGCCCTGGAACTGCCCGACACGTGGATGGCTGTCAGCAGCGATGTGGGCGATGCCGCCGATGTGCACTACCGCACGAAGCGCCCCGTAGGCGAACGCCTGGCCTTGCTCGCGTTGAAGAACACTTACGGTCGCGACACGGAGAGCGAAGGTCCCACCTTGCGCACCGCAGTGCTGGGGCCGGACCATACCATAGTCCTGCAGTTCGACCACGCCGACGGACTCACTTGCTCGCGTGGCTTCGAACTGGCCGGTACCGATGGCCTTTTCCACCCCGCTACCATCCAAATAGAGGGCGACAAGATACGGCTCTCATCGCCCGACGTGAAGCAGCCCGCAACCGTGCGCTACGGCTGGAGCGGCTTCACCGATGCCGACCTCCGCAACCGCCAAGGCCTGCCCGCCTCCACCTTCATGATGGACGTGAAGTGACGGAAGTTCTCTTGCGCTTCATGTACAGCGGACGCAGGTGCGAGAGCATCTCGATGCCATAGACGGGCCAGTAGGGCAGACGTCGGGCATTGGTGCGGACGGCGGGGATGTCGAGCAGCAGGAACAGGAGCATCATGGTGCCGCTGGCCCAGATGACCAGACCGTAGACCTGCTTCAGCGCTACGGACATCATGCTGTGCAGGTAGTACTGCCCCATGAACTGGCCCATGTCGAAACGGCTCATGTCCAGCCCGGTCAGGGTCAGTTGACTGCCGTAGCGGGCGATGTCGTCGTTCAGCAGGTGCGAGAAGAGCGTCGTGTAGATGCCATAGCCGGCGGCTCCGGCCAGGTACATGTGGAAGATGTTGAACACGAACAGTCCCATGAAGAACTGCTCCAGGTCGGGGATGCTCTCGTCGAGCGACCACATGAGCGTGGCGGCCAGGATGGCGTAGGCACAGCCGCGCAGGACGATGGCGGGTCGGAAACTTTCGATGGGGGCGTTCAGGTCGAGGCCGAAGTACATAATCAGGGCGTAGCCGAGTATGCAGCCGAAGCCGATGCCCAGCAATTTCCAGACTTTCCACTTCATCACCTTCAGCCACAGGAGGTCGATGGCCACACCGATGTACACACCGGGCAAGGCCCACAGGAACTGCCGTTCCTTGGTCAGTTCCTCCAACCCCACAACCTCCTCGTACCAGATTTCCTCCAGCGTGTGCTCGCAGCCCA
>JAFSXQ010000245.1 GCA_017444005.1 Bacteroidaceae bacterium
AATATGCAAAACGCCATACTGCCACTGCAACGACTGCGGACACTGCTCCAGATGGAGCACGATGCTGAACGCGAGGAATACCGCGTACAGAGCCAGCAGATGAGCCTCGCCCGAAAGGTGCGGCGCGGCATCTGCTGGTGGCCCGTCGCGGTGGGGCGAAGTTATCATAACTCGCTGAACCAGTTGGTGGTGGAAATCGTGCAAAGCGACCCGCAGGACATCGACCACCAGTTCGAATACGGACGGCCGGTGGTGTTCTTCACGGCTGCATCCTCCGGCCCCTCGCCCCATGCCCCTTCTCACTTATTGCCCCACACGTGCACGGTGTCGTACGTCGACGGCGAACGGATGGTGGTCGTACTGCCCTCCACACAGGCCCTCATCGATGTGCAGAATGCCGAGTCGCTGGGCGTGCAGTTGTACTTCGACGAGACTTCGTACCGCGCCATGTTCGGTGCCCTGGACGAGGTGATGCAGGCCAAGGGCAACCGCCTGGCCCAGTTGCGCGACCTGTTTGCCGGACAGGGCCGCCCCGAACGGTTCACGTTCCGACCGCTGTCCTTCCCGTGGCTCAACGTGGCCCAGCAGGAGGCCGTGAACCAAGTGCTATGGGCCAAGGACGTTGCCGTCGTACACGGCCCGCCGGGAACGGGCAAGACCACCACCCTCGTGGAGGCCATATACGAGACGCTGCACCGCGAGACGCAGGTGCTGGTGTGCGCCCAGAGCAACATGGCCGTCGACTGGATAAGCGAACAGTTGGTGGACCACGGGGTGGCCGTACTGCGCATCGGCAATCCCACTCGTGTGAATGATAAGATGTTGTCGTTCACCTACGAGCGGCGCTTCGAAGCACACCCCGACTACCCCGAACTGTGGAGCATCCGCAAGACCATACGCCAACTGCGCGAGAACCGCAAACGGGGCGAGAGCCTGCACCAGAAACTGGCCCGACTGCGCGAGCGGGCCGCGGAACTGGAGATGCGCATCCACGAATCGCTCTTCACCGAAGCCCGCGTGGTGGCCTGCACACTGGTGGGGGCCGGCAACAAGATTCTGGTCGGTCGCACCTTCCCCACCCTGTTCATCGACGAGGCCGCCCAGGCACTGGAACCCGCCTGCTGGATAGCCATCCGACGGGCACACCGCGTCATCCTGGCCGGCGACCACCAGCAGTTGCCGCCCACCGTCAAGTGCTACGAGGCACAGCGCGAGGGACTGGGCGTGACGCTGATGGAACGCATCGCCCAGAACCTGCCCTCCGTTGTCACCCTGCTGAAGGTGCAATACCGCATGCATGAGCAGATTATGCAGTTCTCCTCGCAGGAGTTCTACCAAGGTCTGATGGAGGCCGCACCCACTGTGCGTCACCGCTCCATACTAGACCTCGACCGCCCCATCCTGTGGGTGGACAGCCCGTCGCCCGAAGCCTTCGTGGGCGAGACGCACGGACGCATCAATAAGGAGGAGGCCCAACTGACCCTGCAAACCCTGAAGGACTACATCGACAAAATCGGGCGCGAGCGATACCTCGAGGAACGGCTCGACGTGGGCATCATCAGCCCCTATCGCCTGCAGGCCCAGTACATCCGCGGGCTCATCCGCCACGACGACGTCCTGCGCCCCCTGCGCCAGACCATCACCGTGCAGACCGTCGACGGCTTCCAGGGACAGGAGCGCGACATCATCCTCATCTCCCTCGTCCGCAGCAACGAGCACGGCCAGATAGGCTTCCTCAGCGACCTGCGCCGCATGAACGTGGCCATGACCCGTGCCCGCATGAAACTCATCATCATCGGGCACCAGGCCACCCTCGCCCACCATCCCTTCTATCAGCGTCTCAAGGCCTATATCGAGAGTCTCTGAGTGTCTTCGCCGCGAGAAACTCGGAAAATTCAATCGGGCAAAAAGGCTGTTTCTCACTTTTTTTTCGTACATTTGCAGCATCTTATGTAAAGATGTATAAAAACGATAGACTATGAAAGGACTGAAACTGATGACTATGACGGCATTTGCCGCCGCCCTCACGGGCTGCCAGATGGGCGACAAGGCCCTGAAGTCGGGCATCGACCTGGCAAACTTGGACACGACGTACCAGGTGGGCGTCGACTTCTACGAATACGCCACGCACGGCTGGCAGGTACGGAACCCGCTGACGGCCGAATACAGCCGCTACGGCTCGTTCGACGTCTTGCAGGAGAACAATAACAAGCAACTGCGCGAACTCATCGACAGCGTGGCCCAGCAGGACAACAAGCCGGGCAGCATCGAGCAGAAAATCGCCGACCTCTACCGCTCGGCTATGGACAGCGTCAACCTGAACGAACACTGGTGGGGCGCCTTCGAGGGCTTCCTGCTCTGCGACGGCTACCGCAGCAGTCGCGAGGTGACGGAACAGTGGCTCCAGGAGGTCTGGCCGCGCATGCAGCGCCAGGGCGTACCCGGACTGTTCGGCATGTACATCGGTGCCGACGAGAAGGACTCGAAGAACAACCTCGTCAGCATCTATCAGGGCGGCCTGACACTGGGGCAGAAGGACTACTACGTGGAGAGCGACCCCGAGACCGTGAAGATTCGTGAAGCCTACCAGAAGTACATCGCCGACCTGGCCCAGCACGTGGGCTTCGGCGAGGTGGATGCCCGCCAGATGGCCGCCGACGTCATGCGCATCGAGACCCGCCTGGCCCGCGCCAGCAAGAGCATGACTGAACTGCGCGACCCGGAGGCCAACTACAACAAACTCACGTATCAGCAGTTGAAAGAGCAGTTCGCCGGCATCCAGTGGGACGCCTTCTTCCAGAACCTGGGCATGGAGGACGTCCGTGAGGTCTGCCTGGGCCAGCCCGTAGCCATCCACGAGGTGGAGAAGGTGCTCGCCGAGGAGACACCCGAAGCCCTGCAGAACGTCTACCTGTGGCACGCCATCAACATGGCCTCGTCCTACATCGACGACGAGAGCCGCGCCCTGAACTTCGGTTTCTGGGGCACCACGATGAGCGGCAAGCAGGAGGACCGTCCGCGCTGGAAGCGTGCCGTGGCCTCGGTCGAGGGCGGACTGGGCGAGGCCCTGGGCCAACTCTACGTGGCCCGCTTCTTCCCGCCTGCTGCCAAGGAGCGCATGGAGAAGTTGGTGGCTAATCTGCAGAAGGCCCTGGGCGAGCGCATCGCCGTGCAGGAGTGGATGAGCGACGAGACCAAGAAGGTGGCCCAGGAGAAACTGGATGCCTTCTACGTGAAAGTGGGTTATCCCAACAAGTGGCGCGACTATTCGAGCCTGGAGATTGGCGACAACTATCTGAACAACATGCTGGCCTGCAACGAATGGGAAATCAAGCAGATGATTAGCGAGAAACTGAACAAACCCGTAGACAAGGACGAGTGGTTCATGACGCCACAGACCGTCAACGCCTACTACAACCCGACGACCAACGAGATTTGCTTCCCCGCCGGCATCCTGCAACCGCCCTTCTTCGACATGGAGGCCGATGACGCCTTCAACTACGGAGCCATCGGCGTGGTCATCGGACACGAAATGACCCACGGATTCGACGACCAGGGCGCCCAGTACGACAAGGAGGGCAACCTGCGCCAGTGGTGGAGCGAGGCGGACACCCGCAACTTCAAGGAACGCATACAGGTGATGCGCGACTTCCACGACAGCATCGAGGTGCTGCCCGGCCTCCACGCCAACGGCTCCCTGACCCTGGGCGAGAACATGGCCGACCACGGCGGACTGATGGTGGCCTTCCAAGCCTTCAAGAACGCCACCGCCGCGTCGCCCCTCAAGGACATCGACGGCTTCACGCCCGAGCAGCGCTTCTTCCTGGCCTATGCCAACGTCTGGGGCCAGAACATCCGCGACGAGGAAATCCGCAAGCGCGTGAAGAGCGACCCGCACGAGTTGGGCAAGTGGCGCGTCAACGGCCAGTTGCCCCACATCGATGCCTGGTACGAGGCCTTCGGCATCACCGAGAGCGACCCCATGTTCGTACCCAAGGACAAGCGCGTAACCATCTGGTAAACTATGCCATTACGACTACCTGACAGACTGCCGGCCATCGAACTGCTCAAGGCGGAGAACATCTTCGTCATGGGCAGTTCGCGTGCCGAGCACCAGGACATACTTCCGCTGCGCATCGCCATACTGAACCTGATGCCGCTGAAGATAACCACCGAGACCGACCTCGTGCGCATCCTCTCCAACACGCCCCTGCAATTGGAGATTCACCTGATGAAGGTCCGGGCCCACACGAGCAAAAACACGCCGGTGGAGCACATGCGGGCCTTCTACCGCGACTTCGAGGTGATGCGCCACGAGAAGTTCGACGGCTTCATCATCACCGGGGCGCCACTGGAGCACCTGGACTTTGAAGACGTCAGTTACTGGGACGAGATAATGGAAATTTTCGACTGGAGCCGCACCAACGTCACCAGCACGCTCTACATCTGCTGGGCGGCGCAGGCCGGCCTCTACCACCACTACGGCGTGCCCAAGTACCAGTTGCCGGAGAAGATGTTCGGCATCTTCCCCCAGACGATTCTCGACCCGCGGTTGCCCATTTTCCGAGGCTTCGACGACGAGTTCAACATGCCCCACAGTCGCCACACCGAAGTGCGCCGCGAGGACATCCTGGCCCGCCCCGACCTGACGCTGATTGCCGAAAGCCCGAAGAGCGGCGTCGGCATGGTGATGGCTCGTGGCGGACGCGAAATCTTCGTCACGGGCCACTCGGAGTACGAGCCGTACACGCTCGATTCCGAATACAAGCGCGACCTGGGCAAGGGGCTGCCCATCCACAAGCCCGAAAACTACTATCGCAACGACGACCCCACGCAGCCGCCCCACGTCACCTGGCGCGGACACGGCACACTGCTCTTCACCAACTGGCTCAACTACTACGTCTATCAGGAGACACCATACAACCTGGATGAGATACACTAATTGAAAGTTGAAAATTGAAAATTGAAAGGTGAAAGGTTAGAAATGAAAGTCTGGCTTGACATATTACACCGAGAACTGCGGAAGTACTTCAACCCTCTGCCCGACAAGGAGGACGAGACGCAGACCATCGAAAACATCACGAACGGCGTGCGCTTCCGGGGCGCACAACTGTGGACGCTCGTGTTCGCCATCTTCATCGCCTCGCTGGGTCTAAACGTTAACTCCACCGCCGTCATCATCGGTGCCATGCTCATTTCTCCACTGATGGGTCCCATCATCGGCATGGGGCTGGCCGTGGGCATCGGCGACTGGTCGCTCCTGAAGACCTCGGGCAAGAACTTCCTCGTGGCCACCGTCATCAGTATACTCACGGCCACCGTCTACTTCCTCCTTTCCCCCTTCAACGAAGTGCAGTCGGAACTCCTGGCACGCACCTCCCCCACCCTCTACGACGTGTTGATAGCCTTCTTCGGCGGAGCGGCGGGCTTCATGGCCACGGCCACGCGCGGCAAGGGCAACGTCATCCCCGGTGTAGCCATAGCCACCGCCCTGATGCCGCCCCTCTGTACGGCAGGCTTCGGACTGGCCACGGGCCGCTGGATGTACTTCCTCGGTGCCATCTACCTCTTCTACATCAACACCATTTTCATTTCCCTGTCCACCTTCCTCAGTACGAAACTGCTACGTTTCCACCGACAGAAGCATCTCCCCCCCGAGCGGACACGCATCGTCAAGCGATACATCATAATCCTGGTGGTCATAACCATGATTCCCGCAGCCATCGGCACGGTCAGCCTCGTCCGTCAGAGCATTTTCCGTAACAATGTCTCCAGCTTTGTCCACGACGAATGGAATATCTCAGGCACTCAGATAGTGAGCCATGATGCTGATATCGATACGCGCACCTTACGCCTCGTTGCCGTCGGGCTGGAGATTCCTGAGGATAGCATCGAAGTGCGTCGCCAGCGCATGGGCGACTACCATCTTGGAAACTATCGGCTACAGGTGATTCAAGGCACGCAGACCGATAGCCTTATCATGCTCGGCGCCCGACTCGACCAGATGAGCAGCGACAAGAACCATGCCTTGCGTAATCAGGAACTCCGCATCATGGAACTGGAGAGCCAACTGCGGGAACTCATGGACGAAATAGATTACGTGGCCAAACCCATGCAGCAAGATATAGAGGAACACTGCAACTAATGCCAAGGGCAGGTTGAGCCTCAGCCTATCACGTACTTTTCGGGCTTTCGATTCTCTTGTCTTTTCCACAGTCTCGGGGGATTGATATTAGATAAAAGCATGCCCTACTGCCGCCGGAGATTCCACTTCGAGTTGTCGGAGTGGAAGTCGTACTCGGCCAGGGTGGGCGTGCTGTCACCGACGGAGTATAGGCAGTAGCGCGTGTTGCGACCACTCTGGCCGGGAATGGTGTGGGGAAGGATGCGGTAGGTGCCGTCGGTGAGTTGCTCGATGCGCCAATACTGGCCTTCCCGGCCCTGGAAGTCGCAGGTCGTGAGCTCGAGACTGGCCGTAGCCGTCAGGGCACGCCGTGTGCCGGCAATCTGTATGGTGAAGAGCGGCCCGCAGAGGGTGCCACCGGCTTCGGGCACGGGCGTGAGCGTCCAATGCTGGTGGGGACGGAACATGTAGTCGCCGCAGCGGAGGGGGATATTGCCTTCGGGCCACGTGGCGACGACGTCCTCGAGGCGCTGCTCCGGCAGGGCCTTGAGCGGTTTCGTGAGATCCATGTCCCAGAAGCGTTCGCGCTCCTGCTCCATGCGGATGAAGTCAACGGCCAGTTCCAGACTATAGCCACGACGCTCGGACTGTATCTCGTAGGTGCCGGCCTTGACGGCTTCGCCCGCCACAGGCCAACCATTCCGCCACAGCAACGGCAGCAACCCAAGCACGGAACGGCCGCTGCGGTCGAGGTCGGCCTCGAAGTGGCACGACATCACCTCCACGCCCTCGTCGATGACGGTACGGCCGAAGTGCCCCGGACCCGTCTTGCGGTCGCCGGCAGCAACGACCATGCGACCGCCGCCATGGAACATGTCACGCCCTACGTTGTCGAGATAAGGCCCCTCGACCGAGCGCGAGCGGCCTACGACGATGTTGTACGTCGAGTTCACTCCGTCGCAGCAGGTGCCGTGCGTGCCCAGCAGGTAGTACCAGCCGTCGCGATACAGGAGGTCGGTGGCCTCGCAGTCGATGGCGATGTCGCGCTCCTTATTCCCCTTTATGCGCTCGCCCGTCGCAGGGTCGAGCTCGATGAGCCGGATGGTGCCGAAGTAGGTCCCGTAACTTACCCACAGGCGGTCCGTCGTGGGGTCGAGCAGAAGACCGGGGTCGATGGCGTCCTGGTCCTCCATGCCGTCGCTGGAGCAGACCTCTATGGGACGGGTAAAATGGAAGTCGGGCGACTTGGGGTCGAGCGTACGGTTCCACATCGTCAGTATGCGGCCATTATGGCCACCGCCGAGACCACCGCCCGTGGCACCATAGACAATCAGGTAGCGGTCGCCTATCTTCAGCACGTCGGGAGCCGCACCGCCGCCCGGGCGCTCGGCGCCGCCATGCCACGTCCAACCGTCTTCGGAGATGAGTCCTCCCACACCCGTTCCGAAGGTGTAGTAGCGGCCATTGCACTCGGCAATGGTCGAGGGGTCGTGGATGTAGGGTTGGCCCACCTGAGCCATGGAGGTGAGCTGTGAGAGCTGAGCGGTGAACAGTATAGCAAAGAGCCTTTTCATATCTTATCGGATGGTTAGGTTAGTAATTGGATTGCCTTTCTCGTCGAGGAAGCGGACACAGCAGTCGCTCAGGCCCGGGCCGTTGATAAGGGCGAAGCGCAGGACGTTCTGTCCCTGCCTGAGCGTCAGGCGCCCCGACATGCCATCGTCCTCCACCATGCGGCGGTCGCCCTCGAGCAGGAGCACCTCCTCGCCGTTGAGCCACCACATGGAGGCTCCATTGGAGCCCGCAGCCAGTCGCACGTCGGTGAGTTCCTCGGGACTATCGACAAGGGCAACGCCCCAGAAGAGCGAACCATAGGTCTGCTCGCCCCATCGCTCGGCAAAGCGGAAGAGCTTGACGTTATAGTTCCGGCTGTCGAGCGAATGCCAGCGAAGTGTCTGCTGCCCGACCTTAACCCGCTGGCCGTCCTTCGGACGTATGGTCATCTGGTCCTTGAAGTAGGTCTTCCCGAAGGCTTCGCGCAGCCAGGTGTTCGTGAAGACTACGTTGGAACGGACGTCCTGACGAATGGGTTCCAGGAGCATCCAGCGACGGATGAAACCGCGCTCGTCGGGCCGTGCCTCGGCCCCTGACGCAGGAACAAAGTACTCGGGGCGGTTCTTGAACTGCAACCAATCGACCTCCACGCCCTCGCCTTCGCAGGTAAGTACAAGGTCGGCCGTGCCCTGCGGCACAAAGACGAGGGGAGCCGTCAGAGTGAGCCACTGGCCTGACATGTCGCGACGGAAGGGACCGCGCTCGTTCACGACAGTCACGGGCATCCGGGCCATGACCTTCCCCTTAGGCGACCGCTCACGAACGAGGAGTTCCGTATTAGCATGGGCACGGACACAGACTACGAGATAACCGTCCTTTACGGTCGAGAAATCGACATCGGCATAGCGAAGCCAAGAGCCCTTCCGGGGGAGCATGACACTCCAGCCCTGGAAGGGATTAAGGCTATCTACATAGCTTACCGTCACAACGTCGCCGGCCTCCGAGTAGCGGTCAACGTCGATGCGCTCCGTGGCCTTGCTGATGCCCACGCCACGCAGGGTGGGCCGAACCTCCTGAATGGTGCCGTCGGGATTGAAGGCAAGCCGCTCGATGCGGGCCGAACGACGTTTGTCGTCGCGGGGAGAGAAGTCATTGTGGTGGTAGAAGAGATACCACTGGCCCTGGTATTGTACGAGGGAGTGGTGGTTGGTCCAGCAGCGGTTGGCATGTTCAGCCATGATGATGCCCTTGAAGTCCCACGGGCCGAGCGGCGAACGCGACATGGCGTAGGCCAACGTCTCGGTGCCACCCTGCTGCTTGCGCACCCAGGGGAAGGTGAGGTAGTACCACCCATCGCGCTTAAAGGCAAAGGGACCCTCCTTGAAGCCTTCGGGCAGTCCCTCCATAGCCTGCGACTCGGTGGCCAGTTCCTTCATGTTCTCCTTCAGGCGAGCCCCCCGAAGGCCCATGCCACTCCAATAGATGTAGGCCGAGCCGTCGTCGTCGAGCAGCACACAGGGATCGATGCCCGTCACGCCGGGCATGGGCTCGGGTTCACAGGTAAAGGGTCCCTCAGGGCGGTCGGCTACGGCTACGCCTACGGCAAAACCGCGACCCGACTTCGGCGCGTCGGGGAAATAGAAGTAATACTTGCCATCCTTGCAGACGCAGTCGGGCGCCCACATCGAGTAGGCCTTAGGATTGCCCCAAGGCACACGCTCCTGCGAGAGAATGATGCCATGGTCGGTCCAGTTGACAAGGTCGGCCGAAGAGAACACATGGTAGTCGGCCATTGTGAACCAGTTCTTACGTTCCTGCTCCTCGGGGGACAGAATGTCGTGCGAAGGATAAAGATAGACCTTGCCGTCGAACACGCGAGCCGTCGGGTCGGCCGTAAACTGGTCGCGGATGATGGGGTTCTGTGCCCCTGCCGTCAGGGGAGCGAAGAAGAGAAGAGTGAGGAGTATGCCGCACAGCTTCTCTCGCACTTGTCGTGCTTTCGGTTTGCGGGTTTCCATATTGTTTGATTGCTTGTTTTCGGCTCAAAGGTAGCACTAAACGGGCAAAAAAGCAAACAATCCTTGCATTTTCGCCCGCTTAATCGTACCTTTGCAACGAAATCGAAAAACATTGAGACAATAGCAATGAGGGAGATAGAGTTGCTGGCACCGGCGCGTGACCTGAAGACGGGCATCGAGGCCATCCGCCACGGAGCGGATGCCGTGTACATCGGTGCCCCGAAGTTTGGTGCACGGGCGGCTGCAGGCAACTCGGTGGAGGACATCGCCGAACTGGTTCGCTTCGCGCACGCGTATAAAGTAAAGGTATACGCCACGCTCAACACTCTGCTCCGCGAGGAGGAAACGGCCGAGGCACTGCGACTGGCCGAACGGCTCTGCAAGGTTGGCGTGGATGCCCTGATTGTGCAAGACCTGGCCCTCATCCGTTCCATGTCCCCAGCGCAACGGTCAACCCTGAGGTTGCATGCCTCGACGCAGATGGACAACCAGACCGCTGCAAAGGTGGCCTGGCTCCGCGATCTGGGATTCCGGCAAGTGGTGCTGGCCCGGGAACTCACCCTCGACGAGATGCGGGAGATACACGAACAGGTGCCGGAGGTGCGCCTGGAAGTGTTCGTACATGGAGCCATCTGCGTCTCGTACAACGGACGTTGCTTTGCCTCCGAACACTGTTTCGGGCGTTCGGCCAACCGCGGCGAGTGTGCCCAGTTCTGCCGCTTGCCGTTCGACCTGATAGAGGGGCAAGGGGTGAGGGGCAAGGAGCAAGAGGAGCGCGTGCTGCTGAAACAGAAACATCTGTTGTCGCTTCGGGATATGAACCGCTCCCGCGACCTGGAAGCCCTGCTCGATGCCGGGGCCAGCAGCCTGAAGATAGAGGGCCGGCTGAAGGACGCGGCTTACGTGAAGAACGTCGTGGCCTACTATCGGCAACAACTCGACGAAATCTTCCTCCGCCGACCCGAATACCGGCGCAGCAGTCTGGGGCACGAGACCATCAGTTTCACGCCCAATCCCGCAAAGTCGTTCAACCGCCTGTTTACGGACTACTTCCTGCACGGACGGACCGCTAATATGGCTAACATCCATACGCCGAAGAGCATGGGAGAGCCCATCGGTCTCGCCGAGGTGCACAACGGCGACGGACTGTGCTATATCAACGAGGACGGACGACTGGAGGGCTTCCGCGTCAATCGCGTCGATGGCGACAAACTGCACTTCGCAAATGGGAATTATAATTCTTCACTCTTCGCTCTTCACTCTTCACTTCAACTTTATAGAAACTACGACCACGACTTCGAACAACGCCTGTCGAAGCCCACGGCCACGAGGAAAGTCCGGGTCCGCTGGTTGCTGAAGGAGACGGACGAGGGCTTCCTGCTCCGCCTGACGCGTGAGGACGGGGTCCGCGTGGAACGTTCCTTCCCCTACCCTCACGAAGTGGCACGCACCCCACAGGCCGAAGCCGTCGGACAGCAGTTGGCGCGACTGGGCGACACGCCCTACGAGGCCACGGGCACCGACGTGGAATGGACCGACAACTGGTTCATTCCCCGTAGCGTGCTGGCCGACTGGCGGAGGACGCTGACCAGCCTGCCCTTCCCCGAAACGGACGACGATGCCCCCGACCAGCAGACGATAAACGCAGCCGGCATAACCGACGAAGCCATCGCCCACCAGCGCCATCCGGACGAGCCC
>JAFSXQ010000246.1 GCA_017444005.1 Bacteroidaceae bacterium
CCAGCGGTATCAAGCGTACCGCGAACGATGTGATAACGCACACCGGGCAGGTCCTTCACACGACCACCGCGAACAAGCACGATGGAGTGCTCCTGCAGGTTGTGTCCCTCACCGGGAATGTAACTGTTGACTTCCTTCTGGTTGGTCAAACGAACACGGGCTACCTTACGCATAGCCGAATTAGGCTTCTTCGGGGTTGTCGTGTAGACACGTACACAGACACCACGACGCTGCGGACAGTTGTCCAACGCGGGCGACTTTGACTTGTCGACAATCACCTTTCTGCCTTTTCTTACCAATTGTGAAATTGTAGGCATAATACTTTTACTTTTTTAATTTATATATATTTATTTCGTTTATATTCAGCACTTTACGTATATAGTCCGCCTCCAAGAAGGCGTTTCGGGCTGCAAAGGTACAACAATTTTCCCATTCCACCTAATATATAAGCAAGAAAAAGTGTTATACCCCGCCAGAATTAACAAGATATAACACTTTTAAGAATAATTAGATACTCCACAGGGAGTTATGCCTCGCCTTTGGGCACGTCGAAGGGCGCAATTGTCCGGGGTTCCTGATTGGGTATCTTAATCTGTCCGTACTCACGCTCATAGCGGAAGATGTTCTCCTGGAGAGCCGCCAGCAGACGCTTGGCGTGCTCCGGCGCCAGTATGACACGGCTCTTCACCTGGGCCTTAGGCACACCGGGCAGCACACGGGCAAAGTCGACGATAAAGTCGCTGCTCGAATGCGTGATGATGGCAAAGTTGGCATACTCACCCTGAGCCACCTGCTGTGGCAGCTCCAACTGCAGTCCCTGCTGCTCGTTATTCTTCTCGTTCATGCTATTCCTTATATATTAATAATAATGTAAATGGAATGCAAAGATAGGCATTTCCCTGCAAACAGCCAAGCATTTCGCGGATTTTTCGGCATTTTTCTTGGCAATGAGCATTTTTCTACGTACCTTTGCGCCCACTAACTTAACACAATGAGGATATGAAGACAGATATACAGATAGCACGGGAGTGCGAGCTACAGCCCATCGGCGAGATAGCATCACTGCTGGGGATAGACCCGGAGCAGATAGAGCCCTACGGCCGCCACATGGCCAAGGTGCCAGTGTCAATGATCGACGAGGAGCGGGTGCGAAAGAGCCGCCTGATACTGGTGACGGCCATTTCGCCCACCAAGGCGGGCATCGGCAAGACCACCGTCAGCATAGGACTGGCGCTGGGACTGAACAGACTGGGCAAGCGGGCCGCCGTGGCCCTGCGCGAGCCCTCGCTCGGCCCCTGCTTCGGCATGAAGGGCGGTGCTGCCGGCGGCGGCTATGCCCAGGTGCTGCCGATGGAGAAGATCAACCTGCACTTCACTGGCGACTTCCACGCCGTGACCTCGGCCCATAACACCATCAGCGCGCTGCTCGACAACTACATCTACCAGCACCGCAAGGACGGTTTCTCGCTGCGCGAGATCTACTGGAAGCGCGTGCTCGACGTCAACGACCGTGCCCTGCGCAACATCGTCACCGGACTGCGCGGCGACGGTGTGGTCAACGAGACCGGCTTCGACATCACACCGGCATCGGAGCTGATGGCCATCCTCTGTCTGGCCACCAGCGAGCAGGACCTGCAGCGCCGTATCGAGAACATCCTGCTGGGCATCACTGCCGACGGACGGCCCTTCCGAGTGCGCGACCTCGGCGTGGCCGGTGCCATCACCGTGCTGATGTGCGATGCCCTCAGCCCCAACCTGGTGCAGACCACGGAGCACACGCCGGCCTTCATCCACGGAGGCCCCTTCGCCAACATCGCCCACGGCTGCTCCAGCGTGCTGGCCACGAAGATGGCCATGAGCTACAGCGACTACGTGGTGACGGAGGCCGGCTTCGGTGCCGACTTGGGAGCAGAGAAGTTCTTCGACATCAAGTGCCGCAAGACGGGCCTCCAGCCTCGCCTGGTGGTCATCGTGGCCACCACCCAGGGCCTGAAGATGCACGGCGGCGTCAGTCTGGAGAACATCAACGAGCCCAACATGCAGGGGCTGAAGGAGGGACTGAAGAACCTGAACCGCCACATTAATAATATGCAGGGCTTCGGCCAGCCCGTGGTGGTGACACTCAACCGCCACGACAGCGACCTCGACGCGGAGATCGACATGGTGCGCAAGAACTGCGAGGACCTGGGCGTGGGCTTCGCCGTCAACGAGGCCTTCCTGCGTGGCGGCGAGGGAGCCACAGAACTGGCACAGACGGTG
The DNA here is from genome assembly GCA_017444005.1 of Bacteroidaceae bacterium. GTDB lineage: Bacteria > Bacteroidota > Bacteroidia > Bacteroidales > Bacteroidaceae > Physcousia. The sequence continues at coordinate 2,260 of JAFSXQ010000246.1, forward strand.
GTGGACACCATCGAGCGCATCCAGCCGCTGCCCATCCACTTCACCTATCCTGAGAACGACACCATCGAGGGCAAGATAGAGAAGGTATGCAAACGCATCTACGGAGCCGCCGCCGTGGAGTTCACCAAGACCGGCAAGAAGCGGCTGGAGGCCATCCGTGCCATCTTCGGCGACGACGAGGCCATCGCCCGCTACCCGGTGTGCATCGCCAAGACGCAGTTCTCCTTCACCGCCGACTCCACCCGTTACGGCTCGCCCGAGGGCTTCACCATCCGCATCCGCGACGTTATCCTCAACTGCGGTTCAGAGATGATCGTGGCCATTGCCGGCGACATGCTCCGCATGCCCGGCCTGCCGAAGAGTCCGCAGGCCGAGCGCATCACCATCGTCGACGGCGAGATTGAAGGGCTGTCATGATTAATCATAATATGCTGCTCCGGCTTATCATGGATGGGAAAGCCCGGCAAAGCAAATCCCCGAACTGTAGGGCAGTTCGGGGATTTGCTTGATATGGTGACGAGATCCGTCTATTTTTCTTCGAGCACGATGTCCTCGGCGAAGTCGAGCACGTTCTTGCGGTTGGCCTGCATGCGCTCGTACTCCTCCTTGGAGCCCACGATGATTTTCTCGAATTCGCGCAGACCGGTACCGGCGGGAATCAGGTGACCACAGATGACGTTCTCCTTCATACCCTCCAGATAGTCTACCTTGCCACGGATGGCAGCCTCGTTGAGCACCTTCGTGGTCTCCTGGAACGATGCGGCCGACATGAACGACTTGGTCTGCAGAGCAGCACGGGTGATACCCTGCAGGATCTGCGTCGACGTGGCGGGCACGGCATCGCGTACCTGAACCAGTCGCAGGTCGCGGCGCTTCAG
>JAFSXQ010000247.1 GCA_017444005.1 Bacteroidaceae bacterium
AGGGGGCCAGGAAGGCACCGGCCAGTGCTCCCCACGAGATGCCCATCAACTGGGCGATGAAGGTCGGGGGATTAAGGGCTATCATCAGCGAGATGACGATGAAGAAGACGATGAGTACGCGCATGATAACCACCTTGCGGCGTTCCACCTTCTCGGATACAGTGTCGTCGATGCTGCCTTCCTCCACCTCGCCAGGCAGGGATTTCTTGTCGCGATAGATGAGGTCGAGGGTCATCGTGCTACTGGAGGTGAGTACCAGCGAGGCCAGTGTAGACATAGAGGCCGAGAGCACCAGCAGAACGACCAGGGCGATGATGGCGTCGGGCAGAGTGACCAGCATGGAGGGCACGATGGCATCGAAGTCGAGACGCCCGCTGGGCAACGTGGGAGGCGTGCCGAACAGACGTCCGAAACCGCCCAGGAAGTAACAGCCGCCAGCCACCACGAAGGCAAACACCGTGGAAATGATGGTGCCGCGACGGATGGCCCGCTCGTCGGTGATGGAGTAGAACTTGCCTACCATCTGTGGTAGTCCCCAGGTGCCCAGCGAGGTCAGTACGATTACGCCCAGCAGGTTCCACGGATCGGGTCCCAGCCAACTGGCGAAACCTCCGTTCATCTCAGGATTGTTGTCGGCAGGCAGGGCGGCCAGTTTGCCGACGGCTGTTGTCAGCCCACCCTGCGAGTTGAGCACAACGGCTATGATGGTGACGATGCCGAACAGCATGATGATGCCCTGGATGAAGTCGTTCATGGCTGTAGCCTTGTAGCCGCCCAGGATGACATAGACGGCTGTCAGTATGGCCATGCTGACGACGCAGTACTCATAGGGAATGTTGAACCCCATCTCGAAGAGGGTGGAGATGCCCTTGTAGACACCGGCGGTGTAGGGGATGAGGAAGACAAAGGCGATGATGGAGGCCACCACGCGCAGGCCTTGACTCATGTAGCGCGTGCCGAAAAAGTCGGGCATGGTCTGGCTCTCGATGTGTTGGGTCATAATCTTGGTGCGTCGCCCCAGTACGAGCCACGCCAGCAGGGAGCCAATGACGGCGTTGCCTACGCCAATCCACGTCGACGACAGACCGTATTTCCATCCGAACTGTCCGGCATAGCCCACGAAGACCACAGCCGAGAAGTAACTGGTACCAAAGGCGAAGGCCGTGAGCCAGGGACCCACCGAACGTCCGCCCAGAACGAAGCCTTCCACACTGGCGGCTTGTTTGCGAGAATACAGGCCAACACCAATCATGATGGCCAGGAATATGATGGTTAAGAATACTTTTATAAACATGATTGCAGGATTATGCTGTTGAAAGAATGAGTTGGCTTAGTTAAATCGGACTTGCAACTGGCACATCAGAGCGTGGTTGGCACCGTGGACGAACTGTGTCGCCGGGTCGTCGCCCTTACCCGTAAGATAGGCGCTCTTGTAGACGTATTGCAGTTGCACGCGGCACTTCTTGTAGAACCAATACTGCACACCGGCAATGGCCTTGTGCTGGTCCATTCCCAGCGACGTGTTGAAGTTGAAAAAGTCATACGAGCCTACAAACTCCACCTTGGGTGTCCCCAGGGGTACGGACCCCGTCAGGTAGCCGCCTCGGCTGACGGCCTTGCCGTCGTAGCCTTCCAAGTATTCGCCGTGTAAGTTAAATGCTTTGGATTTGTAGTCGAAACCCACCGTCCAGCGGTTGCGCTTGTAGTCCTGTCCGCTCTGAATCGTGGGGTTGTAGACAGAAGTCTTGCCCGTGGCGAGGACGTTGTGCCCTCGGCCTATCTGCCCCGTGGCCACTAGATTCAGGCCCTTCACGGGACGATATTCAACGCGGGCGATGATGTCCTTGAAGTTGTTGCCATCCTTCTTGTTGATGCCCTGCCCGTTCATGACATCCACCTCGTAGCGCAGCCGGGCGTTGTTGGTTTCGCCATACAGCGACAGGCCCAGGTCGCGTCCGTACTGTACGCCAAACAAGGGGTCGCTGCCGCACCCGGTCAGGTAGGTTACGCCTTCTGAGTAGACGTCGATGGCTTCCATAGCAGTGGGGGAGAGGGGGTTCTCGAGAGACAGACCATTCTTGAACTGCCCCAGGCGGGCGGTGAGGGCTTTGTTCTTGGTAATGCGAAAGTCTGTGTAAAATTCCTGTACGACACTCGAGAAGTCGTGCATGAAGAGAAACGACCAGCGGTCGGTGATGCGGGCGTTTGCCCAGAAGAGAATACGTTTAAGTTCGAACGAGTTTACGTTGGTGTTGTTTTGCCGGTTGTACTGATATCCGCCTTGTGCATAGCCGTGAAGTTGAATGCGGTCGGTCACGTCCTTCAACCAGTCGGGTGCTTTCTCGCCTACGGCCTTCCTCAGCATGGTGCGTTCTGCCTGAGGTGCTTCGGGATGCCCGGCGGCTACTGTGTCTTGTTGTCCCATGGCGGCTGTGCTGCTGAATATGGCCAGTGCCACAGCCAGCGTCGCTTTTCGGAAAATGTTTTTTGTTTCCATTGTTACTGATAATTTAGTGAATAATTAATGGCTATGGTTAGCCTCAAATAGTTGCATACGTTCTTCCAGTTGCTGGTACTGATGGTCTTCGATGAATGAGGTGCAGACACGCAAACCTTCTTGATGGGAACCGGTGGTCACCAGGCAGATGGCCGAGACTCCGTAGTACATCAGTTCGCGGGCGAGTTCTCCACTGGTCATGCCCTTGTAGCCGATGGTGAAGTAGAAACCGTCGGCAACAGGCTGGTCGCCATCCTTGTCATAGACAATGTGGAAACCGTGACGACAGAAAATCTCCTTCAGCCGGTGAGCCCGTTCGCCGTAGACCTTTACTTCGTCGCGGAATCGATACTCTCCGTCGCAGGCGGCACGGAACATTTCGGCCAGGGCGTATTGTGCCGAATGGCTGGTGCCGCTGCTCAGGGCATAGAGCATGCGGGTGGAGAATACGAGGCCGAAGGGCAGTCCTTCGTAGCGGCTGGAGAGGGCAGGGTAGTGGCGGTGGAAGAGTTTATCGCTGATGCACACCACACCGATGCGTTCGCCGGCATACGAGAACGCCTTGGAACCCGAGATGAGCAGCATGTAGTTGTCCGTATAGCGGGCCACAGTGGGCTGATAGGGCGGCTGGAAGGGGGTGCTCAGGTCCTGACGGAAGTCCATAGCGAAGTAGGCCAGGTCTTCCATAATGATGGTGTCGTACTGCGTGGCCAATTCACCGATGCCCTGAAGTTCCTGTTCCGTCAGACATACCCACGAGGGGTTGTTGGGGTTGGAATATACGATGGCGCAGATGTTGCCCTTTTGGAGGTAACTCTCCAGTTTACCACGCAGTTTGTCACCCCGATACTCGTAGACGTCAAAGGTTTCGTACTTCACCCCCAGCACCTGCAACTGCATCTTCTGCACGGGGAAGCCCGGGTCGATGAACAGCACCGTGTCCTTCGTTTTGTCGGCCTGCGAGCAGGTAAGGAACGAGGCGAAGGTGCCTTGCATGGAACCCGTGACGGGTACGCAGCCCTCGGCGGCAATGTCCACACCGATGAACGCCTTGACGAAGCGCGAAGCCTGGCGTTTCAGTTCGGGGTAGCCCTGAATGTCGGGGTACGAGTGGGCTATGCCGTCTTGCAAAGCCTTAATCTGGGCATCCACGCCCACCTGGGCGGCAGGCAGGCCAGGTATGCCCATCTCCATTTTGATAAACTCAACGCCGCTTTCCTTTTCGGCCATCGCTGCCACCTGTTTTACTTCGCGGATGGTGGCCTTGGCAAAGTCCTGTATGCCCAGTTGGGCAATCAGTCCGTCGACAATCTCTTTCTTTATAGGGGTATCTTTCATTCGTCGTTAGTTCGTTATATGATGTTATAACGTTATTACGAGTTTATTTCTGTGTTGCTTTGCCCAATGCCAGTGCCTTGAGGTTTGCTTCGACGATGGCCTCGCCCTTGCGGCTGAAGACACGGCGGACGGCTGCCTCCAGTTTGTCGTATTCGATGCCCAGTGCCTTCTGTGCGGCACCCAGCAGAATCACGTTGGCCGAACGGGGCACCTGATTGTCCTTGGCCATCTGCTCAATATCGATGGAGACGACATGAGGCAACTTTGACAACGCTGCCTTTACGTCTTCAGTATCAGGGTAGTTCGGTATATTTACGAAAGGGGCACTCGAGGTGATTACCCATCCCTCCCGGTTCAGGTAAGGCAGATAACGCAGGGCTTCCATCGGCTCCATGGAGATGATGACGTCGGCTCCGCCTTTGGGTATCAGGTCGCTGGCAATGGGCTGGCTGGAGATGCGCAGGTTCGACTGCACGTCGCCACCGCGCTGGCTCATGCCGTGCACTTCGGCTTGCTTGATGTAGAGGTTTTCGTTCATGGCGGCTTCGCCAATGATAGTGGCTATGGAGAGGATGCCTTGTCCGCCTACGCCGCAAAGTATGATGTCTGTCTTCATTTTTTTCGATATTCCGATTTTTCGATATTCCGATTTTTTGAGATGGCGTTATTTCGATTCTGTCGCCTTCTTCTCCTTCGCATGGCGCTTGAAGGTCTGGATGCACTCGCGGCGCGGGATGATGACACTCACGCCGTGGTAGTTGATTTCACCGCGGATAATCTGCGTAATCTCAGGCATGTTCTTGGGCAGGGGCACGACGACATGCAGGTGTTCCTCGCTGACTCCCAGCCCGCGACAGATGGCTTCGAACTTGTTGGTGCCGGCCGAGTCTTGTCCGCCCGTCATGGCGGTGGTCAGGTTGTCCGAGATGATGACGGTGATATCGGCATTCTCGTTCACGGCATCCAGCAGACCTGTCATGCCGGAGTGGGTGAAGGTGCTGTCGCCAATGATGGCAACGGCTGGCCACTGGCCGGCATCGGCAGCGCCCTTGGCCATCGTGATGGAGGCGCCCATGTCCACACACGAGTGGATGGCCCTGTAGGGAGGCAGGAAGCCCAGCGTGTAGCAACCGATGTCGCCGAAGACGCGCGGATTCTCGTACTCGCGCAGCACCTCGTTTAGGGCCGTGTACACGTCGCGGTGGCCGCAACCCTGGCAGAGTTGGGGCGGACGGGGAGCGACAATCTCGCTTTGCTCAAATGAAGAGTGAAGGGTGAAGAGCGAGGGGTTGTTTGCAGCCATGTTGATGGCCCGGCCCACACAGTCGGGTGTCAGTTCGCCTGTGCGGGGCAGTTCACCTGTCAGACGGCCCAGGATGTTCTGGCTCTCGAAGACGCCACGCACCTGTTCCTCGATGAAGGGCTGACCTTCCTCCACGACCATCACCCGTTCGCAGTTGTCCAGCAACTGGCGCACCAGGCGCTTGGGCAGGGGGTATTGCGAAATCTTCAGTAGGGCCACCTCCGACTTCTCCCCAAGGGAGGGGAGACTTTCACGCACGTAGTTGTAGGCAATGCCGCTGGCAATGATGCCCAGGGGGTATTTCTCCCCCTTCCCTTGGGGGAGGGTCGGGGAGAGGCTGTTGTACTTCGATGTGGCTGCATCCTCCTCCAACTGTGCCTGCTGTGCCGTTACCTTATCATTTCTCCTGCGCGCATTGGCGGGTAGCAGCACCCAGTTAGCCGCAGCGGCGTTATAGTTCATCGCGTTCTCGGGGCGTGCCACATCCTTCACCTCTACCACGGCGCGACTGTGAGCCATGCGGGTGGTGACGCGCATCAGCACGGGCAGGCATTGCTGCTCGGAGTAGTCGAAGGCCGTCTCCATCATGTCGTAGGCCTCCTGCTGGCTGGAGGGCTCGAACGTGGGAATCAGGGCAAACTTGCCGTAGAAGCGGCTGTCCTGCTCGTCCTGACTGGAGTGCATCGAGGGGTCGTCGGCCACGAGCACCACCACGCCGCCGTTCACGCCCGTCATGCCGCTGTTGACAAACGGGTCGGCACACACGTTCAGTCCCACGTGTTTCATGCACACCAGGGCGCGTTTGCCCATGAACGACATGCCCAAGGCAGCCTCCATAGCCGTCTTCTCGTTGGTACACCAGCGGCTGTGTACGCCTCGTTCCTTGGCCAGTGGGTGGCCTTGTATGAATTCCGTAATCTCAGTCGACGGGGTGCCTGGATAGGCATACACACCAGACAGTCCGGCGTGCAATGCTCCCAGCGCTATGGCCTCGTCACCCAATAATAGTTTCTTTTCCATCTATTCTAATTTAATTTTCAATCTTCAATCTGTCCGTATCGTCCAGTACGGGGAACTTCCGTCGGAAAGCCTCTAAGGCATCCATGTCCAGACAGGCTTCCACGCTCATGACCTTGTCCTTGTCGCATTCGGCAATGGTGCGCCCATAGGCATCGATGATGGCCGAGCAACCGCAGTATGTGCAATTCGGGTCGCTGCCCACGCGGTTCACACCCACCACATAGCACTGGTTCTCAATGGCTCTGGCACGCAGCAGCGTGTTCCAGGCCTCGATGCGCGCGGTGGGCCAGTTGGCCACGTAGAGAATGGCATCGTAGGCCTTGTGGTTGCGCGTCCAGACGGGGAATCGGAGGTCGTAGCAGACAGCCAGCAGGAAGTGCACACCGCGCCACTCCACCACCATGCGCCGGTCGCCGGGGGTGTAGTGCTTGTCTTCGCCGCCGTAGCCGAAGAGGTGGCGTTTGTCGTAATGACACCACCATCCGTCTGGCGAGACGAAATAGAACCGATTATAATATCGTCCGTCCTCCCTCACTGCGAGGCTTCCAGCGATGGCTGCATTGTGGCGTTGCGCCGTCTCCGCCATCCAGTTGAATGACGGTCCAGTGGCAGGTTCTGCAACATCCTCGGGGTCCGTGACAAAGCCCGTCGGCCACATCTCCGGCAGTACATACAGGTCGGCATTCGGATGAGCATCGATTTGCTCTTCCAGTTGCCGTCTGTTCGCCTCCGGGTCGCCCCAGACGATGTCGTGCTGCAGAATCCTAACCTTCACCTTTTTACCTTATAATTCTTTAATTCTTCAATCCTTAATATTCGGTTCCTCAAGTCCGAGCCCCTTCTTGCGGTCCACCACCTTCAGCAGCAGGCCGAGCAACAGGGCAGCCACACCTAGCGAAGCCAGCATGACCAGCGGGGCCGTATAGTCGAACTGCGTGGGGTCGGTCACACCGGGGTTGGTCTTGTCCAGCACCTTGCCGATGAGCAGGGGGAACAGCCACAGACCGATGTTCTGAATCCAGAAGATGAGCGCATAGGCCGAACCGATCACCTTGGCATCCACCAACTTGGGTACCGAGGGCCACAGCGAGGCGGGTACCAGCGAGAACGAACTGCCCAGCACCAGGATGGTGACGTAGGCAATGACGATGCCGCCCACGGCCGAACCCTTGAACAGGGGCAGCACGAAGGCAAATGTCAGGTGGCAGGCAATCAGCAGCAGGCTACCCAGCACCAGCATGGATGCGGCCTTGCCCTTGTGGTCGACATACGAACCCAGGATGGGGGTGATGAGCACGGCCAGCAGGGGGAATACGGCAAAAATCGACTCGGCCGACTGACGCATGTAGCCCATGTAGCAATACGTGACGAGGGCCAGAATGCTCACGGTCAGCAGCCCATACTTGTTGGCGGCCTTCTTCTGGAAGTTAGAGGCAAAGCCGGCTGCGGCCACGATGAGCATGATGACGTACTGGAAGATGGTGACCTGGCTGCTGGCCCAGAACGAGTCGCTGGCCGGTTCTACGAGGGTCAGGTTGCACTGCAGCATGTTCACGGCATACTTCTGGAAGGGGAAGATGGCCGAATAGTAGAGCACACACAGCAGGGCCACGAGCCAGAAACCGCTGTCGGAGAGTATCTTGCCCAGGTCGCTCACCTTGAAGGGGTCGTCCTTCTCCTCAGCCTCGCCCGTCTGGCTGTCCAACTTCTTGTCCATGAAGAAGTAAACGATGCACATCATCAGCGCAATGCACAGCAGCACCACACCGAAAGCCACCGAGCGGCTCACGTCCACCTGTCCGCCCAACTTGGCAAAGAAGGGGGAGAATATCATGCACGTGGCCACACCCAGACGGGCCAGAGCCATCTCCGACCCCATGGCCAGAGCCATCTCGCGGCCCTTGAACCACTTCACGATACCGCGACTGACGGTGATGCCCGCCATCTCGCATCCGCATCCGAATATCATGAAGCCCGAGGCGGCCAGTTTGGCACTGGCTGGCATGCCCTCGTAGAAGGGCGAGACGCCCAGTTCGTCGAACACGGGGATGTAGTTCAGATGGTTGGTGAACCAGGTCTCCAGTGCGCTGCCCATGAAGGCTTCGCTGATGGCATACCACTTGATGAGTGCACCCACCAGCATCACACCGGCCGAGAGCACGGCGGTGAAGCGGACGCCCATCTTGTCCAGGATGATGCCAGCAAAGATGAGGAAGAAGACGAACACGTTCAGGAACACCTCCGAACCCTGCATGGTGCCGAAGGCCGTCGAGTCCCATCCGCGTGTTTCCTGCATCAGGTCCTTGATGGGGGAGAGAATGTCCATGAAGATGTAACTGCAGAACATGGCCAGTGCCAGCAGCAGCAAGGCAGTCCAGCGCATACCTGCGCTGTCGCGTAATGTTTTGATTTGTTCGCTCATAGTAGTATTTTATTGTATTTTTTATTCATTACACTCCGTCTGCATCGTAGAACACCGAGTCGCCTTCTTCGTGGTCAAGGTTCTCGTCCTTGACGAACGTGAACGTCCCCTGGTCGGTTATCGTCATGAGGAAGGGAATGGACATGTCACTGTCGGGGTAACTGACGGCAAAGGAGAACACAAGTCCCTGACCCGCCTCGGCATGCAGGAAGCGTATGCCGTCGAGTATGGCGTTGTCGTAGAATCCCTTATCGATGCTTGGGGCAAAAGTGGCTTTGGTGAAGGTGTGGTCGAAGTACACGGCTCCATCGCGGTGAAGCGTCAGCCGGATGGTGTTGTCGAGGTAGAGGTCGTCCATGTCATCCTTCACTTTTTCCAGCGAGTCGCACGGCGTGCGCAGTATGCTGTAGACGTAGGTGTGGCCCCCCAAGGTTGTGCTGTCCGTCAACTCCAGGTCGGGCATTTGCCGGGTTATCGCTTCGTGTTCCGGAGCCACCCAGGTTTCCTGCTTCACGCTTTTGTTGCCGCAGCCGGACAAGGAGAATATGAGAATTTGAAAAAATGCGAACGTGAGAAAGGGGATAAAGAATTTCCTGTTCATGGTTTTATCTAAAAGAATCGGTAAGCAATTTGATTTCTATGCTCGGTGCAATACGCTCGTACAGAATGTTGTACATGGCATCCAGGATGGGCATGTTCACGTGCATGTGGCGGTTGATGTCCTTCATGCACTTGGTGCCGAAGTAACCCTCGGCTATCATCTCCATCTCTATCTGTGCCGACTTCACGGAGTAGCCCTTGCCAATCATGTTGCCGAAGACGCGGTTGCGCGAGAAGTTGGAGTAGCCGGTCACGAGCAAGTCGCCCATGTAGACAGAGTCGATGATGTTGCGGTCGATAGGGTGGACGGCCCTGAGGAAACGCTCCATCTCCTGTGCAGCGTTGGTCATCAGCACGGCCTGGAAATTGTCGCCGTACTTCAGTCCGTTGCAGATGCCGGCGGCGATGGCGTAGACGTTCTTCAGCACCGAGGCGTATTCGATGCCCAACACGTCGTCCGAGGTCTTCGTCTTGATGTAGTCGCTGGCTATTAGGTCGGCAAACTCCTCGGCCTTGTCCAGGTCGGCACAGCCCACGGTCAGGTAGGTCAGTCGCCGGAGGGCCACTTCCTCGGCATGACTGGGACCGCCCAGCACGGCCAGGTTCTCGTCGGGTACGCTGTACACCTGGTGGAAGTATTCCGATACGACGAGATTTTCATCCGGCACGATGCCCTTGATGGCGGTGATGATGAATTTATCGCGGAGCCGGACCTTCAACTTCTTGAGGTGGCTCTTCATGTAGGGCGACGGGGTGACGAAGATGAGTGTCTGGCAGGCGTTGGCCACCTCGTTGATATCCGAGGAAAAATGGATGCGCTGTACGTCGAAGTGCACGCTGGTGAGGTAGGCAGGGTTGTGCGAGAGGCGACGGAACTCCTCGATGCGGTCGTCGCGACGCATGTACCACCAAATCTCGTCGGTGCTCTCCAGCATTATCTTGGCGATGGCCGTTGCCCACGAACCACCGCCCATAATCGCAATTCTACCGATGGCCCCCTTCCCAGCTTCCCCCGAGGGAGAGGAGTGGTTACTATTGCTGTTTATGATTTTCCCAAATTCCATGCCATTCTTTATTGGTAACTATGCCCCTCCCTTGGGAGGGGTTTGGGGGTGGGGCTTTATTCTGTCCAAGCCTTAATCTCGTCCTGGCTTGGGCGCTCTACATCGAGTTTGTACTTCTTTATAATCTCTATAATCTGCTGCTGAATCTTGGCTGGGTTTTCGCCTTTCAGCGTCTGTACCAGGTTGTAGCCGGCTTTTTGCAGGATGGGGATGATCTCCTCGGGTATACCCAGGGCCGTGTAAGCCTCCTTCTTGTCGCGCGGAGCCTTCACCTCGGGTTTCATCTGCGGGAACAGCATGACCTCGCCAATCTGGAACTTGCCCGTGAGCAGCATCACCAGACGGTCGATGCCGATGCCGATGCCGAATGTCGGTGGCATACCGTACTGCAGGGCACGCAGGAAGTCCTGGTCGATGATCATCGCCTCGTCGTCGCCCTTGTCGGCCAGCCGCATCTGTTCCTGGAAGCGCTCCTCCTGGTCGATGGGGTCGTTCAACTCGGAGTAGGCATTGGCCAGTTCCTTGCCGTTGACCATCAGTTCGAAGCGCTCCGTCAGACCGGGCTTCGAGCGGTGCATCTTCGTCAGGGGCGACATCTCCACGGGATAGTCGGTGATGAAGGTGGGCTGGATGAACGTGCCCTCGCACGTCTCGCCGAAGATTTCGTCTATCAGTTTGCCCTTGCCCATCGTGTCGTCCACCTCGATGCTCAGTTTTTTGGCGACTTCGCGAATCTCGTCCTCTGTCATGGGGTAGAGGTCGTATCCCGTTTTTTCCTTGATGGCATCCAGAATGGGCAGCCGACGGAAGGGCGCCTTGAACGAGATGACCTTGCCTTCAATCTCCACTTCGGGCTTGCCATTCACGGCGGTGCATATCTGCTCCAGCATCTGTTCGGTGAAGGTCATTCCCCAGTTCAGGTCCTTGTAACTGACGTACAGTTCCATGCAGGTAAACTCGGGGTTGTGGGTCTTGTCCATGCCCTCGTTGCGGAAGTTCTTGCCTATCTCGTACACGCCCTCGAAGCCGCCCACGATGAGGCGCTTCAGGTACAGTTCGGTGGCGATGCGCATGTACATGTCGATGTTCAGGGCGTTGAAGTGCGTGATAAAGGGGCGTGCCGTGGCGCCGCCGGGGATGCTCTGCAGCGTGGGCGTCTCCACCTCGGTGTATCCGGCTCCGTCCAGTATGCTGCGCAGGGTGCGCAGGATGGTGGCACGCTTCAGGAACGTTTCCTTGACGCCTTGGTTCACGATGAGGTCCACGTAGCGCTGACGATAGCGCAGTTCGGGGTCGTCGAACGAGTCGAACACGTTGCCCTCGGCATCCGTCTTCACGATGGGCAGTGGCTTCAGGCTTTTGCTCAACAGGGTCATCTCCTGCACGTGGACGCTTATCTCGCCCGTCTTCGTGCGGAACACATACCCTCGGACGCCGATGAAGTCGCCCAAGTCGAGGCACTTCTTGAAAACCACGTTATACAAGTCCTTATTCTCGTCGGGGCAGATGGCGTCGCGCTGTACGTACACCTGAATTCTGCCCTTCGAGTCCTGCAGTTCGGCAAAGGCGGCCTTGCCCATGATGCGCTTGCTCATGATGCGTCCGGCCAGGCTTACTACGGGGCTGTTCTCCGGCGTGGCCGTTTCGCGTATGTCGTTGCCCTCCTCGTCCTTACCGATGACGGGCAGGTCGACAAAGTTGCTGATGATGTCCGTGCTCCATGCGTTCACGGGATACTCGGCTGCGGGATAGGGGTTGATGCCCATGTCGCGCAACTGCTGCAGGTTATTGCGTCTTACAATCTCTTGTTCGCTTAATTCCAGGATATTCATTAAAGTAATTTACAATTTACAGATTTGCTATATATATTGGGTGCAAAGATACGAATAAGCGAGCGAAATGCCAAATTATTTCTGCGTTTTTTCCCATGTGGCACGGCATTCTATTCCAGATAGAAGGTCTTTTGTCGAGTGCCTTGTGGAAGGTCTATGACTTGCTGCTTATAGACGAACGTGGCAGACACTTCCGCGGGCAGGCGAACGGAGTACTTGTAGCGACCGTCGGCGAGGCGTTTCCATTGGGCGGATACCCGTCCGAATGGTGTCTCGGTATGCCCCTTGGCCCATTCCATGCCGCCGCCCGGATGGGGGGAGAGCACGATGTGGGCGAAGCCTGGACGGGCAGGGTCGGGGCGAATGCCGAGAATGGTGCTGTAGAACCATCCTGCCACGGCACCGTAACTGTAGTGGTTGAAGGAGTTCATGTTCCACTCGTGCTTGTGGAACCCCTCGGCCCGTGTGTAACTGTCCCACCGTTCCCAGACGGTGGTGGCGCCCTGGTCGATGCTGTAGAGCCACGAGGGATTCTCGCGCTGCAGGAGCAGGCGGTAGGCCAGGTCGGTCATGTCGCATTCGGTCAGGGTCTCCATCAGTATGCCCGTGCCCACGAAACCCGTGGAGAGGCGGTAGCCGTTGGCCTCGATGTTCCGGCGCAGCGAGCGGATGGCGGTCGGGCGCTGGTCGTCGGTGAGCAGGCCGAAGTGCAGGGCCAGCAGGTAGGCCGTCTGTGTGTCGCGCCCCGTGTTGATTTCGCCGTCGGTGACGTAGCGCCGCTGGAATTCGCCGACGATGTCCGCGTGCAGCTGTCTGTAGTGCTCCGCATCGCCGGTCTTGCCCAGCAGACGGGCGATTTCGGCCATGAGTTGGCTGGTGTGGGCATAGTAGGCGTATGACACATAGCGCTTCTCCACTTCCTTGTAGGCCAGCCAGTCGCCGAAGTCTGTCTCGGCGCCGATGTGCTGCCATCC
>JAFSXQ010000248.1 GCA_017444005.1 Bacteroidaceae bacterium
GACATATAGTCCCCGACCAGCGCTCCCACGACCAGTCCGTACTGCGTCTTGCCGTTCATCGTCTGGGCGTAGATGTAATACATCTCCTCCGGGTCCTGCACGAGCCAGCCGTTGTCCTGGAACTTCTGGAAGTTCCGCGTGGCCTGCTCGTAGACGCGCGGGTCGTACTCGCTGGTGCCCACGGGGAAGTCGATTTCGGGCTTGATGATGTGGTACAGGCTCTTCTCGTTCGTACCGGCCTCTACCCTAGCCTCTTCGCTTTCCAGCACGTCGTAGGGACGGCTCTCCACCTGCTCTACGAGTTCACGTGGTGGTCTGAGTCCCTTGAAAGGTTTTATTGTTGCCATAGCATTACTATTTAAGGAATGTCAGTTCAACTTAAACTTCGTGATACCCTGTTCCAGGAAGCCCACAATCTGGTTGGCGGCGGCGAGGCCGGCGTTGACGTTGGCCTCTGCCGTCTGTGCTCCCATCTTCTTGGGTGTGGCGAAGTAGCGTCCAGCGGCCTTCTCGGCAAACTCGGCGTCCATGTCGGGCTTGATGTCCGTCAGGTACTTCAGGTCGGCGCGTTCCTCCAGCAGGCGCAGCAATCCGGGTTCGTCGATGACCTCCTTGCGGGCGGTGTTCACCAGGATACCCCCCTTCTTCAGGCGACCCACCAGGTCGTAGCCGATGCTCTGGCGCGTCTCGGCCGTTGCGGGGATGTGGAGGCTGACGATGTCGCACTGGTCGAAGAGTGCCTGCTGATTGTCGACAGCCACTACCCCAGCCTGCTCGATGACCTCCTTCGGACAGAAGGCGTCGTAGGCATAGACCTGCATGCCGAATCCCTTGGCCACGCGAGCCACATTGCGCCCCACGTTGCCGAAGGCCAGGATGCCCAACTTCTTGCCCAGCAGTTCGGTGCCGCTGGTGCCGTTGAAGAAGTTGCGGACGCCGTAGACGAGCAAGCCGAATACGAGTTCGGCCACCGAGTTGGCGTTCTGCCCGGGTGTGTTCATGGCCACGACGTTGTGAGCCGTGCAGGCCTCGAGGTCGAGGTTGTCGAAACCGGCGCCTGCGCGAACGACAATCTTCAGTTGCTTGGCGGCTTCAACGACCTCGCGGTCCACCTTGTCCGAGCGGACGATCAGTGCGTCGGCATCCTTGACGGCGTCGAGCAGTTGAGCCTTCTCTGTGTACTTCTCCAGCAGGGCCAGTTCGTAGCCGGCCTTGTCCGTAACCTCACGAATGCCGTCGACAGCAACCTTGCTGAAGGGCTTCTCTGTAGCGATAAGAACCTTTGCCATAGTTTAGTGCAGTTTTTCAAATTCTTGCATGCAAGCCACCAGGGCGTTCACGCCCTCCATGTCCATTGCGTTGTAGCACGAGGCGCGGAAGCCGCCTACCGAGCGATGGCCCTTGATGCCGACCATACCGCGTTCCGTGGCGAACTGCATGAAGTCGGCCTCCAGTTCCTTGTACTCGTCGTTCATCACGAAGCAGAGGTTCATCACCGAGCGGTCCTCCTCGGCTACGGTGCCGCGGAACAGTTTGTTGCGGTCGATTTCGCCATATACCACTTTGGCACGCTCCAGGGCGCGGCGCTCCATTTCCTTCACGCCGCCGCACTTCTTAATCCACTTCAGCGTCTGCAGGGCGCAGTAGATGGGCACCGTGGGAGGCGTGTTGAACATCGAGCCGCCCTTGATGTGGGTGCGGTAGTCGAGCATGGTGGGAATCTGGCGGCTCACCTTGCCCAGGCAGTCATCCTTGACAATGACGAACGTCACGCCGGCCATCGACAGGTTCTTCTGAGCGCCGCCGTAGATGAGGTTGTACTTCGAGACGTCGACGGGACGGCTGAAGATGTCGCTGGACATGTCGGCAACCATCGGCACAGGACTGTCCAGTTCCTTGCGGATTTCCGTACCATAAATGGTATTGTTCGTAGTGATGTGGAAGTAGTCGGCATCAGCGGGGATGACGAAGTCCTTCGGGATGTACGAGTAAACGCTTTCAGCCGAACTGGCCACCTCTACGGTCTCGCCGAAGAGTTTGGCCTCGGCCAGTGCCTTCTTGGCCCACACGCCGGTGTTCAGGTAGGCAGCCTTGTGCTCCAGCAGGTTATAGGGCACCATGCAGAACTGCAGGCTGGCACCGCCGCCGAGGAACAGCACGCTGTAGCCCTCGGGGATGTCGAGCAGTTCCTTGAACAGGGCGACCGTCTCGTCCACTACGGGCTGGAAGTTCTTGGCACGATGGCTCATTTCCATCAGACTCAGGCCGCTGCCTTCGAAATCCAGACAGGCAGCAGCAGTGGCCTCCATTACCTCGCGGGGCAACTTCGAGGGGCCGGCATTGAAATTGTACTTCTTCATAACTGTTATAGTTAAAGTTGATAGGTTTTCTAATCCACATGCAAAGATACGAATAAATGGCCGATTCTCCAAATATATTTCGGTTAAATCCGTTCCGACGTGGCGGATAAAACGTGCAACGCCCTGTAAGGCGGTTGCCTACAGGGTGTTGCCGGTGCGATGTGACTCCGCTGGGATTCTAACCCAGGACCTTCAGAACCGGAATCTGACGCTCTATACAGCTAAGCTACGGAGCCAAATCGAGTGCAAAGGTACAAAATAATTATGAAATACGAATCATGTTTCGCACATTTTTTTCAAACGGATAATTTTGTCCATCGCGTCACGTCCTTCAGTCGATAGCGTCGCATCCTTATGGCGATAAGGATGCGACGCGTTCTGATGCGACTTACACGCCGATGTGGTTCTTGGCTATGTCCTCGTCGGTAACCTGATAGTTCATCAGGTCGCCGTTAATGTACTGGTCGTAGGCCGTCATGTCGATGAGTCCGTGGCCGGAGAGGTTGAACAGAATGACCTTCTCCTCGCCCGTCTCCTTGCACTTCAGGGCCTCGCGGATGGTGGCAGCGATGGCGTGGCTCGACTAGGGCGCCGGGATGATGCCCTCGGTGCGGGCGAAGAGGACGCCAGCCTCGAAGGTCTCCAGTTGCGGGATGTCGACTCCGTGCATCAGGCCGTCCTTGATGAGTTGCGAGACAATCATGCCTGCACCGTGATAGCGAAGACCACCAGCGTGGATGTTGGCCGGGCGGAAGTCGTGGCCCAGTGTGTACATGGGCAGCAGCGGCGTGAGGCCGGCCTCGTCGCCGAAGTCGTACTCGAACTTACCGCGCGTCAACTTCGGGCAACTCTCGGGCTCGGCGGCGATGAACTCCGTCTTCTTGCCGTCCAGGATGTTGTGGCGCATGAAGGGGAAGGCGATGCCGCCGAAGTTCGAACCGCCGCCGAAGCAGGCGATGACCATATCGGGATATTCGCCGGCCTTCTCCATCTGCTTCTCGGCTTCGAGGCCGATGATGGACTGATGCAGAGCCACGTGGTTGAGCACGGAACCGAGCGTGTACTTGCAGCCGGGTGTGGTCATGGCCAGTTCCACAGCCTCCGAGATGGCCGTTCCCAGCGAGCCCATGTGGGTGGGATTCTTCGTGATGACGTCCTTGCCGGCGCGGGTCGACATCGAGGGGCTGCCCTCGACGGTGGCACCGAACGTGCGCATGATGCTCGAGCGGTAGGGCTTCTGCAGCATGGATATCTTCACCTGGTAGACGGCGGCCTCCAGACCGAAGACGCTGGCGGCATAGGACAAGGCGGCGCCCCACTGTCCGGCACCGGTCTCGGTGGTCACGTTCGTGGTACCCTCCTGCTTGGCATAGTAGCACTGCGGCAGGGCCGAGTTCACCTTGTGCGACCCCAGGGGGTTGGTGGATTCATTCTTAAAGTAGATGTGCGCGGGCGTGCCCAGGGCCTTCTCCAGTTCGTAGGCGCGCACCATGGGCGTGGAACGGTAGAAGCGGTACTTCTCCAGCACGGGCTCGGGGATGTCGATCCAGCGGTCCGTCGTGTTCAGTTCCTGCTTGCAGCATTCGGCGGGGAAAATGTGTGCCAGGTCCTCCCAGGTGAGCGGCTGGCGCGTGCCGGGATGCAGGGGCGGCAGGGGCTTGTTGGGCATGTCGGCCTGGATGTTGTACCACTGTGTGGGCATCTCCTTCTCTTCAAGGATGAACTTCTTCTGTTTCATACGATAACTAATAAGAGGTTAATTAATTATGCTTGTGATTTCCAAATCTAAGGAATTGGCCTATCCGCTGCACGACGGGCACCTCGGGCGACAGACAGCGCCACGAGAAGGCTGCGGAGAGCACGAGGCAGAGGAAGCCCAGGACGTACTTCCACAGCGTGGGCAGGTAGAGGCAAACGCCCACCGTGACGGCCAGCAGCAGGGCCTGAGGCAGGATGAGCCGCAGGGTGCGCAGGCGCAGGTGGACATGATAGTAGGCGCCGTAGACGGTGCTTATCATCAGCAGGTCGAACAGCGCCACCAGCGACAGCGCTATGCCGGCTCCCGTGAGCCCGAAGTAGGCATAGCCCAGGCAGAGAAGCACGACGAACACCACGTCGTAGACGCACTCCATGATGAGGAACAGCCACGAGTCGCCCTTGGCCAGCGACGTGTAGGCAATGGGGACGCTGACGGCGCGGAAGAACATGTAGAACACCGCGCACACCGACATGGGCACCACGGGCAGGAAGCGGCTGTCGTAGAGCAGACGGATGACCCAGGGCATGAACAGGACGAAGACAATCAGCACGGGGGCGATGAGCAGGACGCAGACGTCGACCTGCTGATTGATGGCGTGGTTCAGTCGCCGGGTATCGTGGTTGATGCTGGACAGGCGCGGGAAGAAGTCGGTGTCGACGGCCTTGAATATCATGCCGGCATAGGTAACCATCAGGCCGTAGCCCACGCTGTAGAGGCCCACCACGCTGTCGTCGCCCAGGTACTTGAACACCTCGCCCGTGGCCATCGCACCGGCCACACCGGCCAGGACGTAAGGTATGCCGATGCGGATGAGCGGCCAGCCCTCGCGGATGACACGCATCGAGAAGAGGCTGACGCGATACCGATAGATACGCACGGAGAAGTAGAGATGGATGAGCGCCGTGGCCCATCCGCACAGCACCAGCGAGAAGACGATGCCGCGCAGACCGAACGCGAAGTAAAGCGGAATGGTGAACAGCAGCGTGGATATGGCCGACAAAACCTCGATGAGCGCCACCGTGCGCAATCGGCGCAGGCCCTTCAGCAGGGCGCACTCCACAGCCTCGACGGGCATCGATGCCACGAACAGTGCCAGGAGCATGATTTCCGGCCGGTGGTGCTCGCCGGAGGGGAAATAGTAATCGTTGAACCACGCGGCAAAGAAGAAGCAGATGCCGAACGCCAGCAGCGCCGACCAGACGCTCCACGTGCGGATGACGCGGGTGAAGCGGCGCAGGTCGTCGTCGGTGCCTTCCTCGTAGATTTCGGAAATCTTCTGCACGGCGTAGAACGAGATGCCGAAGTTCGTCCAGGCGTTGATGACCTCAGCAATGTTCATGAAGCGCTTGTTCAGCCCCATGCCGGCTTCGCCCAGCAGACGGGTCGTCAACTTATTGCGCAACAGGGCCACAAGGATGGTCAATCCCTGCACTCCGCCGAAGATGCCGGTGTACTTCAATACGTGGCCGTAACTGTCGTCTTGTTCTCTGCGTTCCATAAATCGGGTACAAAAGTACAAAATAATTTGATACAAATGCCTTAATGACAGAAAAATTTCGTAATTTTGTCTTTGAATTAACGGCTTAACACATCTTTATCATGAAACGGTACAAACTTTTGCTTTTGCTTTCAGTGAGTGCCTCCCTGCTTTCGGCACAGCGTCTTACGGACTTTGTCGACCCCTTGATTGGCTCGGGCGACCACGGACACGTCTTCGTGGGTGCCAACGTGCCGCAGGGCATGGTGAACGTCGGCCCCACCCAGTTGGAACGCGGCTGGGACTGGTGTTCGGGCTATCACTACGACGGCAAGCAGATTGTCGGCTTCGCCCAGATGCACCTGAGCGGAACGGGATGCAGCGACCTGGGCGACGTGGCCCTGATGCCCACACTGCAGGAACTGGAGTTGAGCCGCGAAGGCCTGGCCACGACGTTCAGCCACGAGACGGAAACCGTCCGCCCCGGCTACTACAGCGTGGTGCTCGACCGCGACCGCATCAAGGCCGAGATGACGGCTACGCACCGTGTGGCCCTGCACCGCTATACCTTCCCGCGCGGCTCGCGCAATGCCCGCATCGTCATCGACCTCAACAACGGTGTCGATGCCCAGTTGCAGCAAGCACGCATCTACAAGATTGACGAGTACACGCTGGGGGGCTTCCGCATCAGTCACGGATGGGCCAACCGGGAACAGGTGTACTTCATCATCAAGTTCTCCGAACCCATCCACAACTGGCTCTGCCAGTCGCCCTCTTCGCCCTACGCCGAGGCCACCTTCGAAGTGTCACCCGGGCAAAGTGTGATGGCCAAGGTGGCCCTGTCGCCCGTGAACGAGATGAACGCCATGATGAACCTGTCGGTGGAAATGCCGGGATGGGACTTCGACGAGGTGCGCGAGAATGCCCTGAAAGCCTGGGACAACCAACTCGCACGCATCAATGCCACGTTCCGCACCCAGCAGGAAAGCCGCATCTTCTACACTGGCCTCTACCACTTCCTCTACGCACCGGCCGTCTGGAACGACGTCAACGGCGACTACATGGGCAGCGACGGACGGGTGAAGCACGCGGCCGACTTCCAGAACTACACCACTTGGTCGCTCTGGGACACCTATCGTGCCGCACACCCGCTGGCCACGCTCATCCTGCGCGACAAACTGAAGGACTATGCACAGACGATGCTGCACATCTATCGCGAGCAGGGCGAACTGCCCGTGTGGCACTTGATGTCGAACGAGACGTACTGCATGGTGGGTTGTCCGGCTGTACCCGTACTTGCCGACCTGTGCCTGAAGGGCGTTGAAGGGTTTGATTACAAGGAAGCCTTTAATGCAATGAAAACCAGCCTAATGAAGGATAATCGCTCACTGGACAAAATGAAGAAGTACGGTTGGGTGACCTGGGACACGGGCGACGGCGAGGCAGTGGCCAAGAGCCTCGAATACTACCTGGCCGACTGGAGTGCCGCACAGGTGGCCGGACTGGTTGGCGAGCGCGACGACAGTGCCTACTTCTACAACCGCAGCATGAATTACAAGCGCATGTTCGACCCCAATCTGCAGTGCATGCGTGCCTTGAGCACCGAAGGCAAGTTCCGCGACGAACCGAACTTCAATCCCGGGCATCAGACGCGCGACTACACCGAGGGCAACCCCTGGCAGTACACGTGGCTCGTTCCGCACGATGTGCACGGGTTGGTCGGTTGCTTCCCTTCCGAGAAGGCGTTCATCGACCGCCTAGATGCCCTATTCCTGGCCGACGGCGACCTGGGCGAGAATGCCAACCCCGACATCACGGGCCTGATTGGGCAGTATGCTCACGGCAACGAACCCAGCCACCACACGCTATACCTATATAATTATGTAGGCCAACCCTGGAAGACGGCCGAGAAGGTGCGCCAAACCATGCGCGAACTCTACACCGACCAACCGGCAGGTCTGTGTGGCAACGAGGATGTCGGCCAGATGTCGGCCTGGTACATTCTCTCAGCACTGGGCATGTATCAGGTGGCTCCCTGCGGCGGCATCTACGTGCTGGGAAGTCCCATCGTGGAAGAGGCTGCGCTGAAGGTGGCCGAGGACAAGACGTTCACCATCCGCACTCACGGCAACAGCGAACGGGCCATCTACGTCAAGGAAGTCCGTCTGAACGGCAAACCCTATCCCTACAGTTACATCCGCTATGCCGACATCGTGGCTGGCGGCACGCTCGACTTCTACATGGCGACGAAGCCCGGCAAGTGGGGCACCGATGTGAAGTATAGACCTTAAATCAACGGCATTCCGGCCAGTCGGCACTCCTTCCGCATATCCTCCGGCCAGATGCTGGCTTGCGTCTCGCCGATATGGGCCTTGTGGAGGAGAATCATGCACAGGCGGCTCTGGCCTATACCGCCGCCGATGCTCAACGGGAGCGTCCCCTCCAGCAGGCGGCGATGGAAGTAGAGTTTGCTCCGCTCTTCCTTGCCTTGCAGTTGCAGTTGGCGCAGCAAGGCCTCCTTGTCGACACGGATACCCATCGAGGACAGTTCTATCGAACGGCCCAGTACGGGATACCAGATGAGCAGGTCGCCATTCAGGCCGCAGAAGCCATCCTCGTTGGGCGTCGACCAGTCGTCGTAGTCGGGGGCGCGCAGGTCGTGCTCCTTGCCGTCGCCCAGTTTGCCGCCAATGCCCATGATGAAGACGGCTCCGTGCTTCTTGCAGATGGCGTCTTCGCGTTCCTTGGGCGTCAGGTCGGGATACAACTGGCGCAACTCTTCGCTATGAATGAAGAATACATCCTCGGGCAGATAAGGGTGCAACTGAGGATAGGTTTCGCAGATGTAGAACTCGGTGCGCAGGATGGCACTATAGATTTTGCGGACGATTTTCTTCAGGAACTCCAGGTTGCGCTCCTCGCGCGACATCACGCGTTCCCAATCCCACTGGTCGACGTAGAGCGAGTGGATGTTGTCCAGGTCTTCGTCGGCGCGTATGGCATTCATGTCCGTCACGATGCCAAAGCCCGGGTTCACCTCATACTCGGCCAGCGTCACCCGCTTCCACTTGGCCAGCGAATGCACCACCTCGGCAACCGACTCGTCCATGCACTTGATGGGGAACGAAACGGGGCGTTCCACACCGTTCAGGTCGTCGTTGAGGCCTAAGCCCCGCAGCACAAACAGGGGAGCCGTCACACGGCGCAGGCGCAGTTCGGTGGACAGACTGTTGAGGAAAAAGTCCTTTATCTTCTTAATGGCCAACTCGGTTTGCTTCAGGTCGAGCAGAGCCTGATAGTCCTTCGGTTTTGTCAGATTCATCATTAAACAATTAATATGTACACGTTCTTTTTGATTTTGTTTGCAAAGTTATAACAAATTTTGTTCTTAGCCTAACAAAATGTCAAAAATGTGTATTATTGCAGTTTGGCAAGGCCGCCCTCCGAGGTCTCTTTGTAGAGAGAGGGAAGGTCGTGTCCCGTCTGCTTCATGACGCGCACCACGCGGTCGAACGAGACGCGATGCTGGCCGTCAGAAAGCGAGGCGTAGAAGTTGGCGTCGAGGGCACGGGCCGCAGCAAAGGCATTGCGCTCGATGCAGGGAATCTGCACCAGGCCGCACACGGGGTCGCAGGTCATGCCCAAGTGGTGCTCGAGGCCCATCTCCGCCGCATACTCAATCTGCGTCACGCTGCCGCCAAACAACTGGCAGGCAGCAGCAGCGGCCATAGCGCTGGCCACGCCCACTTCGCCCTGACAGCCGACATCGGCGCCCGATATGCTGGCGTTGTACTTCACCAGGTTGCCGATGAGGCCGGCTGTGGCGATGGCGTGCAACATGCGCTCCTCCGTGAAGCGGTGGTTGTTGCCCAGATGGTAGAGCACGCCCGGCATCACGCCGCACGAACCGCACGTGGGGGCCGTGACGATGACGCCGCCCGAGGCATTCTCTTCGCTTACGGCCAGAGCGTAGGCGTAGACAAGTCCGGAACTTTGCAGGTTGGCCTTGTAACCCATCGCCTTGGTGTAGTAGATGGGGGCCTTTCGCTGCAAGCCCAGCGGGCCGGGCAGCACGCCTTCGTGGTTGATGCCGCGCTCCACGGCCTCGCACATCACCTTCCACACCTTCCGCAGATAGTCCCAAATCGCGGGGCCTTCGTTCTGTTCGACGTATTCCCACAGCGAACAGCCCGTTTTGTTGCACCACTCGATAATCTCCGTCATAGTGGTGAGCGGATAGACGCGGCGGTGCTCCACAGCATCGTTGGGGCCCTGCGAGAGCGCCCCGCCCCCGATGCTGTAGACAATCCATTCGTCGAAGAGCGAGCCGTCGGGCTGAACTACGGCAAACTTCATGGCATTCGGGTGGAAAGGCAGTCGTGTGTGGGGCTCCCAGTGCAGGTCTACCCTACCCTGCTGCTCCAGCACTCGCAGTATGGCCTGGTCGGTCATGTGGCCCTTGCCCGTTGCAGCCAACGAGCCGTAAAGCACGACATCGAACATCTTGGCCTCGGGGTGCCGCTGCAGGTATATCTTGGCAGCCGACTGCGGCCCCATCGTGTGACTGCTCGAGGGACCGATGCCTATGCGATAAATGTGGCGTAGGGATTCCATAGATTCAAACTCTCAACGTTCAATTTTCAACTCAAATCAAGTACTGGTCGCTGATGCTTTCGTTGTTCACCACACGCGAAATGGTGGAGGCAATCAGTTCGGCCACGCTCAACTGCTTCACCTTCTGACAGTTGCCACGATAGGGAATGCTATCCGTGAACACCATCTCCGTCAGGGGGCTCTTCCCGATGCGCTCGCTGGCCGGGTCGCTCATGATGCAGTGACTGGCAATGGCGCGCACGCTCTTGGCACCGTTCTCCATCATCAGTTCGGCCGCCTTGGTGATGGTGCCGCCCGTGTCCACGATGTCGTCGAGCAGAATGACATTGGCATCCTGGACGTCGCCGATGATCTGCATCGTGGCCACCTCGTTGGGACGGCGACGGGTCTTGTTGCACATCACCAGCGGGCACTGCAGGAACTTGCTGTACGTCGACGCACGCTTCGAACCGCCCACGTCAGGTGTGGCAATCACCAGGTTCTCCAGGTTCAGGCTCTGGATGTAGGGCAGCATGACGGACGAGGCATAGAGGTGGTCGACGGGGATGTCGAAGAAGCCCTGCTCCTGGTCGGCATGCAGGTCCATTGTTATCAGACGATGAATGCCAGCCACACTGAGCATGTCGGCAACCAACTTGGCACCGATGCTCACACGCGGCTTGTCCTTACGGTCTTGACGAGCCCATCCGAAGTAAGGGATAACGGCGTTGATGGTGCGAGCCGAAGCACGCTTGGCAGCATCGATCATCAGGAGCAACTCCATGAGGTTGTCGGAGTTGGGGAAAGTGGATTGCACCAGGAACACGTCGCGGCCGCGGATGCTTTCTTCGTAACTGACGGAGAACTCACCATCGGCAAAACGGGTGATGACGAGGTTACCAAGCGGACAGCCGAGTGCCGCACAAATCTTTTCGGCCAAGTAGCGGGTGTTGGTACCGCTGAAGACCAGGAATTGTCTGTTCTGACTCATGTGGGATTTAGTATTTTGACAATGTTCTGTTTATTCGGTAATCTGGCGCAACTTGCGGAAGTGTGCGATGAGGTCCTTGTAGTCGTAGCCGCGGTGGATGTTGAAGCGCCGCCACAGGTCGCCCCGGATGACGACCCCGCCAAAGCCGTACTGGCGCACCACGGGTATGTTCTCCAGCGAAATGCCGCCCTGGGCCATCACGTGTTTGTCGATGACGCCCTGACGCGTGGCCTGCCGCAGGTCTTCCTCCGTGAACTTGGCCACATAGTTGGGCTCCGATATGCTGTCGTAGACATTCTTCAGGATGACGTACTTGCTCTTCGCCTTCAACTGAGGCACCTCGTCAAGCGTATAGCACGTCCGGCTCACCATATCGTGATAGTCGGGCGGAGCCGTCGGATTGTGGTGGCTCAGGTGTATGCCCATCAGATTAAACTCCTCCTTCAGATAAAAATGGTCGTGAACCACAATGCGTTTGTGGAACTCGTCGGGAAGCAGCGTGAGCAGACGCTCGCAGAAGACGGGTTCGCTATTGGGTTTGCGAAGATGCAGGATATCAAGGCCTTCCTCGAAGAGGGCTGTCAATATCTTATCCTCTTCGATGAAGAAATCGGGAGATGTCAGTAGTATCAGTTTCATGCTGTCCGATAATTTCACTGCAAAGATAGTGCAAACCGAGCGAAAAAGCAAATAATTGTTTGTTTTTTCTGAACCAAAGGAGCAGCGAGGCCATTTATCTTTCGTGTCCCGCCTCACTATGGATTGGTTCGTCAAAGTGAGTTCCACGCGTGGAACTCGCCAGTTCCATGTGTGGAACTCATCAGTTCCACGTGTGGAACTCAATTTTTGCCCCAATACCTCTCCCCTACGTATCCATCGCCCATATCGCCTGTAATCAGGTCGAAATGTTTCAGGATGGGAGGCGTGGGGCGAAGGTCGTAATAGTCCAGTTCGGCGATGTTCAGCAAGAAGTAGGCCAGTTTGTCGTAACTGGTGTAGAGGCGGGGCAGCACCTCGTTGTTCTCGTAGATCCATTGCTGAACGTCATCGGGCACGTCGAACATGACAGTTCCGACGCAGCGTACACTCACTTTGTCGGCACTGGCCAGCAGTTCCACGTTGGGGTTCTGGTGCAACTGCCTATAGACGGCCTTCTCTGGGGAGGTGGCGAAGTAGAGCACTGTGCCCTCCTGCTTCATAATCTGGAACACGCGTATCTTAGGAAGATTGCCCTCGCACGTGGCGAAGGCAATCTCGTTATGATCACGCAGGAATTGTAATGCTGTCTGTAGCATAGTGAGTTTAGTATCCAATGGTGAAACGCTCCTTGTGGTGTGCGGGCTTCTCCAGTTCGTCGACCATAGCCACGGCATAGTCCTGAACGCTGATGTGGCTCTGGCCGTTCGCGTCAACGATGAGGTCGTCCTTGCCCAGACGGAACTTGCCCGTGCGCTCACCCTTTTCGTCGAAGGCACCGGCTGGAGAGAAGAACGTCCAGTCGATGTCCTGTTCCTGCATGAGCGTGTTCAGATAGAAGTCGCCCAGCGGACGTACGCCGCCCATGATTTCCTCGGGGATGGCTCCGCTGTCAACCACACGCAGACCGGGAGCGCAGAACAGCGTGCCGGCACCGCCGACAATCAGCAGACGCTCCACGCCCGACTTCTTGGCAGCCTCCAGAATCTTCGGGTAGTTCTCCGTGATGAGACGGGCGATGTCGGGATTCATCCAGCCGGGATTGTAAGCCGAGATGATGGCATCCTTGCCCTTAGCCAGTTTGGCGATGGCATCCACGTTTGCCACGTCTTCCTTCACTGCCTCCACGCCTTTCACATCTGCCAACTTCTCAAGATTGCGCACTACTGCGGTCACCTTGTGACCACGACTTACCAACTCGCTCAGGATTGCTGAACCTACGAAACCTGTTGCACCAATCAATAAAACATTTTTTGCCATAATTCTGTAGTTTTTAATTGTTAATACTTGTTTTTGTTTTGCTGGTGCAAAGGTACGGCGAAATTCTCATCCGTGCAAGAAGGCACTTTTTGGTGTCATAGTTACCAAAAGGTAGGAATAGTGATGTTATCGGGGTTTGCTGAAAACGACTTTAACATTGATTAACAAAGCGTAATTTGGTAATTCGGTTACTTTTGGTTACTTTTGCGGTGTTTTCTAAACTCTAAGCACGAAACGCTCAACTGAAAATGACAGATATCAAGGCAGCATATTTGGCCTGTCCCATCAGGCAAGTCATCAGCCGATTCGGCGACAAGTGGTCCTTGTTGGTGCTCTACACCATCAACGAAAGCGAGAACGGCGTGATGCGCTTCAACGAACTGCGTCATCACATGATGGACTGTTCCCAGAAGATGCTCTCGCAGACCCTGAAGAATCTGGAGCAGAGCCATCTGGTGCATCGTGAGGTCTATCCCGAAGTGCCGCCCCGTGTGGAGTATTCTCTGACTGATACCGGCAAGTCGCTGATGCCGGCCATCATGGCCTTGATTGCCTGGGGCAAGGAGCATTTCAATGAAGTGGTAACGGATTAACGAAAGAATCCTGCCAGCAAACGCCCGACCGTATCGCTGATATTCCGTGTGGCCACCTCCTTACGCATGGCTTCTTCGAGGGTGATGCCTTCAGGATTAATACACTCAACCCGGGCAAATCCAGCCTTCAACAGTTCTTCTCTATTGCAGATTCTTCCTGCTATCAGGCAGACGGGTACATCGCCTGAATGCTGAAGGATTCCCATGGGAAGTTTGCCCATTAGCGTCTGGCGGTCGGCAGAGCCCTCGCCTGTGATAACGAGGTCGGCATCCTTAACCATCTCGCGGAACCGGATGGTGTCAAGCAGCAGTTCGATGCCAGGCTTGCAGTCGGCATCCATATATTGCAGGAAGGCGTAGCCCAAACCACCGGCTGCTCCTGCGCCCTCTGACTCGGAGCGGTCGTAGCCGAAGTGCCTGGCAGAGACTTCTGCAAACTTTCTGGCCCTTTTGTCGAGTTGAAGTACCATTTCTGGCAATGCTCCCTTTTGTGGAGCAAAGACGTGGGCTGCTCCATTCTCGCCACATAGCGGGTTCTTGACATCGGAGGCGATGGTGAAGCGAATATTATGCGTTATGCATTGTAAATTATGAATTGCTTGTAGCATCCCGATGCCGGCATCGCTGGTGGCACTACCGCCAAGCCCCACGATGATATGCTCCGCGCCTCGGCGGACGGCATCGGCTACCAACTGACCTGTACCATAACTGGTTGCCACCATCGGATTACGCTCTTCCTGGGTGAGCAGCATCAGTCCGCTGGCTTGTGCGATTTCTATCACGGCCAGTTCATCATGCAGAAGATACTTGGCAGAGACGGGGCGCATCAATGG
Source organism: Bacteroidaceae bacterium (assembly GCA_017444005.1). Lineage (GTDB taxonomy): Bacteria > Bacteroidota > Bacteroidia > Bacteroidales > Bacteroidaceae > Physcousia. The sequence goes on from JAFSXQ010000248.1 coordinate 14,563, forward strand.
ATCGCGCACCGTCAGTTCAATCAATTGCCCCCCGATAGCCGCACGGAACGCCTCTATGAAACCCTCTCCGCCATCGCTGACGGGAACTTGCAACACTTCGGCATCCGGCTGAATGCTTCTGATACCATCCGCTGCTGCCTGATTCGCCTCCTTTGAGGTCAGGCAGCCCTTGAATGAATCTATGGCTATTGCAACCTTCACGTTCCGCCACTACTTCTTTTCCCTGGCTTTCCTTGCGAACTCAAACAGAGACTGAGGCAGGTGGCAGTAGCCGTTAGGATGCTTGTCGAGGTAATCCTGGTGATACTCCTCGGCTGAATAGTAGTTCTCCAAAGGCTGTTTCTCTACGACCAAAGGCTCCTGATACTCCTTCTGCACCTCACTATACACCTTTTCTATGACAGGCAAATCCTTGTCGCTGGTATAATAGATGCCGGTACGATAACGGGTGCCTTCGTCACGTCCCTGTTTGTTGAGGCTGGTTGGGTCGATGGCCTTGAAGAACATCTGCAACAGAAATTCCAGACTGACCACATCGGGATTGTACTTCACATACACGGTCTCAGCATAGCCAGTGGTATCTGTATACACCTTCCTGTACGATGGGTTTGGTGTGTATCCGTTGGCATACCCGACAGACGTTTCCACCACGCCCTCAATCTGCTTGAAGTAGTGCTCTATTCCCCAGAAGCAGCCTCCAGCCAGAAAGATTTCCTTACTTTTGGCCTGCTCCGCCGCACTGCTCATTAATTCGTCGTTTATCATCTTCATGCTATTCTATTTTTTTGTCGTGTCATCACGCTCAATGCAATTGCAATAACCTTTCTCGTAACTGACGGCAAAGTTACGAAAAAATCCCGAAGGCACGAAAGGCTTTCGGGATTTTTCTACCCGTTTAACGGTTCCTTACTCCGCCGTATAACTTGATTTGCATTTTGATGATGATATTTCTTGGTCGTATGTTGAAGGAATAGAAAGATTCTGAAAGGGAACCGAAGGAGGTGTAGCGGTAGTCTAATAGTCGGGTAGCATGATACCACTGAGACTGCTTTGGAAACGGTGCAGATTGAGGTCGATGCCGCCACGAGCATAGAACGACCAACGCCGCAGCAGCCAGCCATAACGGGCTTCAGTAACAGAGCGGAAGTCGTCAGTGGTGAGGTCTTGCAGAACACTGTCGGCAGTAAGCGAATGGGGCCGATGTGTGTAGCGGTTGTGCGACGAGATGGTCAGTAGATGGCTGTCAATGCGGCGAACCAGTTGCAGATCGTTGGTGATGTCAAGGGATGGGAGGTCGGACTGTTGCCGTAGTGTTTGCGTACCGCTGACGGCAGATGTAGCACGATTCCACAGGGCATCCACGTTGAGATTGTCCTTCAGGTAGTTATTGCGCCGGTTCAGTTGCAGTGACCATTCACCGTTTAGTTGGTGCTCGTGGCTGCGCATCGTGTTCTGTTCTAAGAACGAGGGGATGTTCTCGTCGAAATATCGCGTGGTGCAGGAATTTGTGAAATTCAAGCGGTCAGCCTGATAGGTAGCATTCAACTTGACATCAAAGCCATCGGCTACATGGCGGGCATTGCTCGACTGAGCCAAAAACGAAAGATTGTCGCGGGTGCGCAGCTCGTCAAGCGGTGCAGAGGTGGTGCCAATAGCGATATAGTCGGGCCAGGGATTGTCATTATAGCCACTGTTGAGGAAGGTGTAATCGGTATGCTTTTGGCTCTGGCTGTTGGGATTCCATCCCGTGTCGTTCAGTCGCAGCGTTTCCATGTTCTGCCATTTCTTGGCAATGCGCATGGCAAACACGGATGCGTCGTAGAGCAGAGGCTCGGCCCCCATGCCGCCATTCAGGATGCCAATCCAACGGGCACGGGCGGCTTCTTTTAGTTTGATGTTCAGTCCGGCTTGCTGTGAGAACTCCAGTCCTTCAAGCACTTTTACGGGTTGGTGGTTCTCCATAATC
>JAFSXQ010000249.1 GCA_017444005.1 Bacteroidaceae bacterium
ACCTATCCCGAGGGATGCCTCATCATCGGTGCGCCCGTTTGTCGCGGCTACTATTGCGAACTGTATATCAACCGCCCCATCGAAGAAGCCGATGTCAAGCGCATCCGGCAGCGCATGCAGGAAATCATCGATGCCGACTTGCAAATCCATCGCATACAATGCACCATCGAGGAGGGCATCCAGATGTTCCGCCAACATGGCATGGAGAGCAAGGCCCAGTTGCTGGAGAGCCAAGGGAACCTGTATGTCCACTACTATCAGTTGGAGAACACCATCGACTTCTTCTACAGCAGCCTGCTGACCCGGACGGGACAGATCCATCTGTTTGACCTGATTCCGCTGGACGAGGGAATGCTGTTGCGCGTGCCGTCGCGCAAGGACCCGTCCCGGCTGGAGGAACTGATTACGCAGGAGAAGCAGTTGGCCGTCTTCCACGAATACCACCGCTGGCAGCACATCATGGGTGTCCGCAATGCCGGAGAAGTGAACGCAGCCATCAAGGCCGGTCGCGCCTCCGAAATCATCAACGTGGCCGAGGCCCTGCAAGAGCGCAAACTGCACAAGATGACCGACGAGATTGTGGAGCGCGGTGCCAAACTGGTGCTGGTGGCCGGCCCCAGCAGCAGTGGCAAGACCACCACCAGCAAGCGACTGGCCATACAGATGATGGCCTGCGGGCTGCACCCCCACACACTGTCGACCGACAACTACTTCGTGAACCGTGTGGACACGCCGCGCGACGAGAACGGCGAGTACGACTTCGAGTGCATCGAGGCTATGGACACGGCTTTCTTCCGCCAGCAGATGAACCAGTTGCTCAACGGCGAGGAGGTGGAACTGCCACGCTATGACTTCGTCAGCGGCGAACGGAAGTTCGAGGGGAAGGAACTGAAGATCGGTCCCGACGATGTCATCATCCTCGAAGGCAACCATGCCCTGAATCCCATCCTTTCGGAACAGATACCCGACAACAAGAAGTATCGCATCTACGTCTCCACCCTCACGACCATTGCCCTGGACGACCACAACTTCGTACCCACCGAGGACATCCGCGTGCTGCGCCGCGTCCTGCGCGACTTCCGCTACCGCGGCTACACGGCCATCGACACCCTACGGCGCTATCCCTCGGTAACACGAGGCGAGGAGAAGTGGATATACCCCTTCCAGGAGACAGCCGATGCCACGTTCAACTCGGCACTGCTCTACGAACTGAACGTCATACGCGAGCAGGTGATGCCCATACTGGAACAGGTGGACGAGCGCGAACCGGAGTACAGCGAGGCCTCGCGCCTCCGCAAGTTCCTGCGCTACTTCACGCCCGTACCGGCCCGTCAGGTGCCGCCCACGTCGCTCATCCGCGAGTTTGCCGGTGGCAGTTCGTTCAAGTACTAAAGCATGAACCACGATATCGAGCAACATCTGGAGCACCACGGCGTGAAGCCCACAGCCATGCGCCTGCTCGTCTACCACGAACTGGAGCGGGCTGCCCGCCCCCTGTCCCTGCGCGACCTGGAGGACCGCATGCCCACGGCTGAGCGCAGCACCATCTTCCGCACCCTCACCCTCCTCCTGCAGCACCATGCCATACACGCCATCGAGGACGGTAGCGGGTCGCTGCGCTACGAAGCGTGTGAGAGCGACGACCACCATACGCTCGACGACCAGCACATCCACTTCTATTGCGAACAGTGTCATCGCACGTTCTGCTTCCGGGAAAAAAAAATCCCCCGGACACTGCTGCCCGAGGGATTCCAGATGACTTCTATCAACTACATGGTCAAAGGGCTCTGCCCCGAATGTGTGCGCAAAAGTCTCGCGCACGCGTAATATATATAATAGGTATAGCGTCAGAAACGAACGTAGGTCTGGACCCACGCCTGATGGTAACAGCCGGTGGTGGAGGTTCCCAGTTGGTGGAAGTTGTACTGCACCTGTAACTTCAGATTCTTGTGGGGCTGAAGGTTGGCGGCCAGGCTGTAGATGGTGTGCATGGAGTCCCAGGTGGCATAGTCGCGATAGGCATCGTACTTGGCATAGACTTTTATCCAGCGCCATACGGGTACGCCAACGGTCACATACCATGCATCGGCCTTGTCGCCACCAGCCCACCTGGCAGGCTGTCCGCCTGTGGCTGCCACATAGTCGGCGGCCTTGTGACCGTAACTGCGAACGTATTCGGCACGTGCGCTCCAGTTGTTGTCGCGTCCCTCGTACTTGACACCAAAGCCGTAGCGATTACGGTCGACGGACACTGCGTTGGGACCGACCCAACGGCCTACCCATCCGAAGGCACCGATCCAGAGGTCGCGAACGGGGCTCCACTGGAGGTTGCCGATGAAGTCCTTGCGGTGGTTCTCATCCTTGCGGTTGATGCCCTGACCGTTGAAGACGCCGGCTGTGTAGTGCAACTGCGAATGCCCATCGCGCGGACTGGGGAAAGCATCGCCCTGCACCTGCAGGCCCAGGTCGCGGCCGCCCATCGTGACTTCGCCCACACGGTCGCCCATGCCGGCAAATTTCTTCGTCACTTGGCTGAAGTCGCCTGTGCCGATGTCCCAGGGATTCATGGGATTTTCAAAGGTAAAGCAGCGCTTGAACTGGCCGACCTTTATCTCCAGTTCCTTCCAATGGCTCCAGGCCAGCGTTGCATCCTTGATATGCGGTGTTCCACAAAATTCCAACTGGACGCGATACTTGAAGTCGCGCATGATGCTGCCGTCGACGTAAAGGCGGGCAAAGCGCAGTCCGAAGCCGTCGCCGCCATTTCCGCCCGACTGGCTGTCATACTTGTAAGTTCCTACCACGTAACCACCCACCTTGGGCACGCTGGCCACATCGCTCCGTTTCCACTTAACATGGGGCAGGACGGCATCTTGCAGCGTTTTATACGTGGTGTCGAGAAAAGCCTCGTCGGACGTAGTCTCGGCGTGGCTGATGCCCAATGACAAAAGGCATAAGGCAAAGATTGATAGTACTTTTTTCATCATAATACTACAAAGGTACGACAATTAATTAAGAATAGAAAATTAAAAATTGAAAATGTGATTAAACCATAGGCGAAAACAAGCGTCTTACTAATCGGAAATACTCCAAAAACGATAATATCAAGTACGATGAAACGAAAGATAATGAGTTTGCTGTGGCTGATGATGGCCTTTGCCCACGCCGAGGCACAGATGCCAATGGCCACAGTAGGTGCATCCGGAAACACTACGCAGACAACGACACAACAGCGCCAGAAGGCGACTGTGACAGGTACGATAATGGACGGCGGGCTGAACGAGCCCCTGCCCGGTGCGGCCGTGGTGCTGCTGAACCCGAAGGACAGCACGCAGGTGACGGGCGTCGTGAGCAATGTCGACGGACAGGTGAACATGCCCGTTTCGAAGTACGGCACCTACGTGGTGCGCATCTCCTACATGGGCTACATAACTCAGTACAAGGATATTACCCTGTCCCGGCAGACGAAGACGCTGAACCTGGGCACCATCACCCTGCAGGAGGATGCCAAGGTGATGAAGGAGGCACAGGTGACGGCCCAACTGGCACAGGTGGAGATGAAGGAGGACACGTTCGTCTACAACGCCGGAGCCTTCCGCGTGCCCGAAGGGTCGAACCTGGAGGAACTGGTGCGCAAACTGCCCGGCGCCGAGGTGGGCGACGACGGCACCATCAAGATCAACGGTAAGACGGTGTCGAAAATCATGGTCGGCGGCAAGGAGTTCTTCTCCAGCGACACGCAGATGGCCATGAAGAACATTCCGACGAAGATGGTGGAAAAAATTAAGTCGTACGACAAGAAGAGCGACTACAGCCGCATCACGGGCATCGACGACGGCGAAGAGGAGACCGTGCTGGACCTGACTGTGAAGAAGGGCATGAAGGAGGGTTGGCTCATCAATGCCGACCTCGGCTATGGCACCGAGGACCGCTACACGGCCAAGGCCAACGTGAGCCGCTACACCGACAACATGCAGTTCACACTCATCGGCAGCCGCAACAACATCAACGACAACTCGTTCCCCGGCGGCGGTGGCCGTGGATGGGGTATGGGCGGCGGCCAGGGCATCACCACCAGCGACATGTACGGTGTGAACGTTGCCTGGGACAACGGAAAGAAGGAGGGCGACGCCGGATACCTGGAGGTGGGCGGCAACGTCCGCTTCAACCAGCGCGAGAACGACGTGCAGACCCGCACGAACAGCGAACTCTTCAGCACCGCCTCGTTCACCAACTCGGAGAATGCATCGCTCAGCAAGAACAAGAACCTGAACGCCAACGTGCGCCTGGAATGGCAGCCCGACTCGATGACGAACCTGATGCTCCGGCCCAACTTCTCGCGTTCGTGGTCGAACAGTCACGGCAACAGCCTCTCGGCCACCTTCAATACCGACCCCTACGACTACTTCACCGACCCGCTGAAGCAGTACAACCTGGCTGAGAACCAGACCACACGCGACCAGATTACTGTCAACGACAACGACCGGCAGACCAAGAGCAAAGGCAACTCGACCAACTTCGACGGCGACCTGCAGATGAACCGCCGGCTGGGCAAGGCCGGACGCAACCTGACCGTGAACCTGGGCGGACGCTACTCGAACTCGGACAACACGTCGTGGAGCCGCTCGTTCATCAACTACTATCAGCAGAACCGCAACAACTTCACCAACCAGTACAACCTGTCGCCCTCGACATCGTACAACATGCAGGGACGCTTCTCGTACACCGAACCCATCACGAAGAACCTGAACCTGCAGGCTTCGTATCAGTTCCAGTACCGCTACTCGGACAACGACCGCTCGATGTACAGCATCGACTCGCTGCTGACGAAGCCCGAATATGCCGGCTACTACACGGCCGAGCAACTCTATCTGGGCTACCTGCCGGGGCTGGACACGCTGAACTACCTGAAGAACATCGAGAACTCGCAGTACGCCACCTATCGGGAGTACAATCACGAGGCTAACGTGATGGCCCGCTACAACCGCAAGTTCGAGAACGGACAGGAGATGCGACTGAACGCCGGCGTCAACTTCCAACCGCAGACGACGCACATGGACTACCAGAGGAACTGGCTGGACACGACGGTCGTGCGCCACACCTTCAACTGGGCACCGCGTGTGGACATGCGCTGGAAGATTTCGAACACCAGCCAGTTGCGCCTGCGCTACAATGCCCGCATGTCGCAGCCCTCGATGACCAACCTGCTGGAGGTCGTGGACTCCAGCGACCCGCTGAACATCTCGACCGGTAACGCCGGACTGCGCTCCTCGTGGGCCAACAACTTCTTTGCCTTCTACAACGGCTACAACGTGGACAAGCAGCGCGGATGGATGATCAACGCCCGATACAATAACACGAAGAACAGCATCTCCACGGCCACCATCTACGACCCCGACTACGGTACACGCTACACCCGTCCGATGAACATCAGCGGCAACTGGGACCTGGGCGCCTCCGTTATGTTCAATACGGCACTGGACCGCGAGAAGCACTTCAACCTGATGAACTTCACCAACCTAGCCTATAGCAACAACGTCGGCTACATGAGCACCAACGCCAGCGGCATCTCCACGATGGACATCTATCGCGACGACGACCCCACCCGTGTGGACATGGACAAGGTGTTCCGCAACGTGCCCCTCAACAAGTCGACGACCAAGAACACCAATATCAACGACAACCTGCGTCTGAACTATCGCAACGACTTCGGCGAAAGCGGGACCTTCGAGATTGGCCTGAACAGCGGCTTCGACTATCGGCATGCCCGCAACGACTTGCAGCAGAGCGGCAACATCGACAGTTGGACGTTCAACTACGGCGGTAACTTCAACATCACGTTCCCCTGGAACATGTCCTTCGCCACCGACATCAACCAGCAGAGCCGTCGCGGCTACTCGGACGAGGCCATGAACACCAACGAACTCATCTGGAATGCCCAGTTGAGCCAGAACCTGAAGAAGTGGCTGAGGGGTCACGAACTGACCGTCATGGTGCAGTGGTACGACATTCTGCAGCAGCGCTCGAACATCAGCCGCAGCATCTCGGCTACCATGCGCAGCGACTCGTGGACCAATGCCATCAACTCGTACGTCATGGTGCACCTGGTCTACTCGCTGAACCTGTTGGGTAACAAGGAAGCCCGCGGCATGGGATTCGGAGGTCCCGGCGGATTCGGAGGCTTTGGCGGCCCAGGCGGACGTGGTGGTCGCGGAGGCGGCGGTCCTGGCCGCTTCTAACCCTAGGATAGCGTCCTAGGAATACCTAGGGAGACCTAGGACAACCTAGAAAATCCTAGGAACCCTACTGAAAGAAAGAGAAATTCACACTGCCGTATGCACGGTGTTCCACGAAACGGGGATGACTCTCGAAGTTGTCCCTTTTTCCGTGCTCCAGGACAAAGACGCCACCGGGCAGGAGCAGGTCGCGCTCCAGCACCAGGTCGGGCAGGTCGGGGATGTTGGGCAGTGTGTAAGGGGGGTCGGCAAAGATGATGTCGTACTGCTCGCGCGCATTCTTCAGGAACTTGAACACGTCGCCTCTGACGGGCAGGGCTGCCGGGTCGCCCAGGCGGTTGATAAATTCCGTGATGACACGATAGTGCAGCGGGTCGCGCTCCACACTGACCACACGGCTGCAGCCACGCGACAGGAGTTCCAGTGTGATGCTGCCCGTGCCGGCAAAAAGGTCGAGGGCACGGCAGTCCTCGAAGTCGGTGTAGCCGCGAAGTACGTTGAAGAGGTTCTCCTTGGCAAAGTCCGTCGTCGGACGTGCCTTGAAGTCGCGGGGCACGTCGAAGTGCCGGCCTTTGTATTTTCCTGTGATTACACGCATTGGATATTAAGGATGTATTTCCGGAGTTCGTCCCGCAAGTCCGGGTCGTCGCCAATGATGATGCATTCGTCCTTGCGCTGGCGCATGCCGAGTTGTTTCCAGACGTAGAGCAGGAAGTAGACCTCGTTGTTGAGGTCGTTGGTCTCGAACGAGTTGGCAAAGGACAGTCGCCCCTTGTCGTAGGCAAAGACGAAAAGTTGGCGCCCGTTGGAGTGGGCATAGAGTCGGCGCAGTTCGTCGTTGTGCCGCTTCTCGAAGGCGAACATGCGGTTCATCAACTGCCCGAAGTAGCAGTGGATGGAGGCATGGGGATAGTGCCGCAGGATGAGTTCCTCTATCTGGGCATCGATGACAAAGACCTCGATAACCTCCAAGGCGGGCAGCATCTCGTAGTGTATGTTCATACCCGTGAGGCTGTCCTCGCCGAAGGTCAGCCGGTAGAGGGCCTGCGCCTCCTCGCTCCGGAACTCGTCGAGGGGAATGCGCGTGGAGGGATAGTCGGCATAGACGTTCACCTCGTCGTAGTCGGGGCGCAGGAGCGCACTCTGCTTGAAGGCCGCTTCCAGGGCCTCGACCAGCGACTCGTCCCGATGTGCCGTGACCTCCTTGCTGCTGTCCGGCGTGGAAAAAGAAAATCCATCCGAGTAAATCCGGATGGATAATTCTTGTTCCATAACGTTACGCAGGCGCATAATGGTGGTTGGTTCCTGTCGGTTGCTTATTCCCAGTTACCGGCATTGTTATTCCAGTTCAGACCGGCTTCGCCAATCTTCAGACCGGGATAGTTGCCCATGCCTTCGGCAATCTCGCGACGGTTGGCAGCCTCGCGGGTCCACAGTTTGCTGTCGCCGCAGATGTAGTTCTCAACCTCGGCGCCGCACTCCATAACGGGGATGATGGCATCGGACTTGGTCTTAATCCAAACGGCAATCAGGTCAAACTCCTTCTTCTCACCGTCCTTGGCATCGGAATTGGGGATGTAGCGGATGTCCTCGACATTGTAGTCAGCAGGATACAGCGAGTCGATGAGCGAAACCCACGTGGTGTCGCGACGGAAGTCCTGCAGACCATTGGCTGCAATCTCGGCAGCGTTGCCACGGTTCACGATGGCAGCAGCCTTGCTCTCGGTCAGACCCTTCTCCATCTGTTCCTCGGTCAGCACACCCTGCTTCACGACGATGGGCAGTTTGCCCTCCTTGATGAACACAATCAGCGAATCCCAGTTTCCGCAGTACTCGCCGTGCTGCTCCTTGTAGGCCTCCTGGGCCTTACGGATTTCAATCAGACGTGCCTTCACGTCAACTTCGCGCTGCTTGACCTCGGCTTCGAAGTCCTGCTGGTCGGCGATACTGCGGTAGCAAATGAACAACATTGCCAGTGCAGCAATACCCAAAACTACGTTAATTAGCTTTTTCATGATGTTATTTTAGTATTTATTTTGTATTTTACGCACTTATTCGTACCTTTAGCCTTGCAAAAATAGCAAGAATAAATGGAATATGCAAATAAAAGATGAATTAATAGTTTTAATCCTCGAAAAGTTCGGTCTGGAACCCACTGCGGAGCAGGCTGAGACCGTCAGCAGGTGGGCCGACTTCCTGCTTTCGACCGACCGCGACAAAGTATTTCTGCTGCAAGGCTATGCCGGCACGGGTAAGACCAGTCTTGTGGGGGCTTTGGTGCGTGCGCTGAAGGCCCTGGGGCGCCCGGTTGTGCTGTTGGCTCCGACAGGGCGCGCCGCCAAGGTTTTCTCGCTCCATGCCGACCATCCGGCCTACACCATCCACCGCAAGATCTACCGGCAGCGCACATTCTCTGCCGACATGGTGGACTTCGACCAGGATGTCAACAGCCACCGCAACACGTTGTTCATCGTCGACGAGGCCTCGATGATAGCCAACGAGGGCATGTCCGGCCGCGGCTTTGGCACAGGGCGACTGCTCGACGACCTGATGCACTTCGTCTATGCCGGCGAGGGGTGCCGGTTGATGCTGGTGGGCGACTCGGCACAGTTGCCTCCGGTAGGCGAAGAGTTGAGTCCGGCCTTGAGCCCGGAAGCCCTTAGCGGATACGGGATGACCGTGCGCCAGGCCACTCTGACACAGGTGGTGCGCCAAATCGAGGACTCGGGCATCCTATGGAATGCCACCATGCTGCGAAGACTGATAAACGACGATGAAATGGCCGTTTTTCCGCGATTGCGCCTGCACGGATCCCCCGACGTACGCATCGTACCCGGCGACGAACTCATCGAGGAACTGGAAACGAGTTACAGCCGTTGCGGCACCGACCAGACCATCGTGGTCACCCGCTCCAACCGGCGGGCCAACATCTTCAACAACGGCATCCGAGGGCGCATACTGATGTGCGAAGAGGAAATGGAAACGGGCGACCAACTCATCGTGGTGAAGAACAACTACCACTGGCTGAAGGAAGAAAAGGAGCAAGAGGAGGGTACCTCTTTCATTGCCAACGGCGACGTGTGCGTCGTGCGCCGCCTTCGCAATGTCCGCGCCATGTACGGGTTCCGCTTTGCCGATGCCACCCTGCAATTCCCCGACTTCGACGACATGGAGGTGGACGTCACCCTGCTGCTCGACACCCTGCAGAGCGAGGCGCCGGCCCTGACACAGGAACAGCAGCATGCCCTTTTCGATGCCGTCTGTGCCGACTACCCCGACATCCACAACCGGCGCGACCTGCTGAAGAAGGTGAAGGAAGACCCCTACTACAACGCCCTGCAGGTGAAGTTCGCCTACGCCGTCACCTGCCACAAGGCACAGGGCGGACAGTGGCAACACGTCTACATCGACCAGGGCTACGTCACCCAGGACATGCTCACGCCCGACTACTTCCGCTGGCTCTACACTGCCCTGACCCGCGCCACGGAACAGGTCTACCTCATCAACTGGCCCAAGGAGCAAGTGGCGGAATGATTCAATAAAGAAGGCGGCATCGGATTCGTTCCGGTGCCGCCTTCTTTTGTTTATCCGTACAGATTAGTACATGGCAACAATGGCCTCGTACAGTTCCTGCTGGCCGCTGGTCTGCTTGGGCTCGCCGACCTTCTTGCCGTAGGCATAGGCCTCTTCGAAGGTCATCTTGCCTTCCTCGAAACGCTTGCCCTCGCCCTGGTCGAACGAAGCATAGCGCTCCTTCACCATAGCGCAGATGGGGCTCTTCTCGATGAGTTCGGCAGCGCTGAGCAGGGCCTTGGCCATAGCGTCCATGCCGCTGATGTGGGCGATGAAGATGTCGGCCAGGTCGGTGCTGTTGCGACGGGTCTTGGCATCGAAGTTCGTGCCGCCCGTGCCCAGGCCGCCATTGCGGATAATCTGCATCCAAGCCTGAACGAGTTCGTAGTGGTCGATGGGGAACTGGTCGGTGTCCCAGCCGTTCTGGTAGTCGCCACGATTGGCATCGATGCTGCCCAGCATGCCGGCGTCGACGGCGCAGGCCAGTTCATGCTCGAAGGTGTGACCGGCCAGCGTGGCGTGGTTCACTTCGATGTTCACCTTGAAGTCCTTGTCCAGGTTGTGAGCCTTCAGGAAGCCGATAACGGTCTCCGTGTCCACGTCGTACTGGTGCTTCGAGGGCTCCATGGGCTTGGGCTCGATGAGGAAGGTGCCCTTGAAGCCCTTGGCGCGGGCATAGTCGCGGGCCATGGTCAGCATGGTGGCCATGTGCTCCTTCTCGCGCTTCATGTCGGTGTTCAGGAGGCTCATGTAACCT
>JAFSXQ010000250.1 GCA_017444005.1 Bacteroidaceae bacterium
CAGCGACATCATCGGCATGAAGTTCGGTTCTCTGTTCGATGCCAACCAGACGATGGTTAGCAAGATTGGCGACGGCAACTCTCTGGTTCAGGTTGTTGCTTGGTACGACAACGAGAACTCGTACACCAGCCAGATGGTTCGTACCATCAAGTACTTCGCCGAACTCTAATCGGCGATATACCTTATTATATATGGGCCGCCCGGATTCCGAGCGGCCCATATATGTTTTTTGCAGGTAAAAATGAGGAAATATTTGGCAAATCGGCCGATTATTCGTACCTTCGCAGTCGCTTATGGAGTTATGTGAACTACTTCGGCTCTACAGGAAACACCCCGCTGCAAAGGCATTGGGGCGGATGCTCGTTGCCGAAAAGCGCCGGATGCAGGTAATCGGTGCACAGGCTTCGAGCCTGGCGATGGCGTTTGCCGCCCTTCGCGAGGTGGCTCCCGAGGCGTTGGCAAGGCCCTATTTGTTTGTTGCCGACGACCGCGAGGAGGCCGGTTACCTCTATCACGACCTGGTGCAGATCTTGGGCGACGACAGCGTGCTCTTCTTCCCCAGTTCGTTCCGCCGTGCCGTGAAGTACGGTCAGCGCGATGCCGCCAACGAAATCCTCCGCACCGAGGTGCTCAGCCGCATTTCCTCGTCCTCCACTCCCTCTGCCCTCCTCTTCGTCATAACCTACCCTGAGGCCCTGGCCGAACTGGTGGCCACGAAGCAGCAGATGACGGAGCAGACGCTGAGCCTCCGCCGGGGGCTGAAGGCCGACATCAGCGATGTGGAGCAGGCGCTCTTCGACCTCGGATTCCAGCGTGTCGACTACGTCTACGAACCGGGTCAGTTCGCCGTTCGCGGCAGCATCGTGGATGTCTACAGTTTCTCGAACGAGAGGCCCTTCCGCATCGATTTCTTCGACGACGAGGTCGACTCCATCCGCACCTTCGAGGTGGAGACGCAGTTGTCGGTGGAGCGTAAGGAGGAGGTGCTCATCGTGCCCGAACTGAAGACGGAGAACCGCGAGAGCATCCTCTCGTTCCTGCCGGCGCAGACCGTCATCGTCACCCGCCAGGTCGACTACCTCTGCGAGACCATAGCCGCGGTCTTCGATGCGGGATTCTCGCAGCAGGCCATTGCGGAAAACGAGGAACTGAGGGTGAAGGGCGAGGCCGACGGGCGCGAAACCGCACTTGCCGTGCACGAGTTCCTCATCGGTGCCCCCACGTTCCAGCGACAGTTGCTCGACTTCCGCATCGTCGAACTTTCGCAGCAACCCACCTTCAAGCCCGAGGCCAAGGTGGAGTTCGACGTGACGGCCCAGCCCATCTTCCACAAGAACTTCGACCTCGCCACGCAGGCTTTCCTCGACTACCTCGCGCGCGGGTATACCATATATATATTAGCCGACTCGCAGAAGCAGAACGAACGCCTGAAGGAGATTTTCGAGGGCGGAGAGCGGCGAGCGGAGGGCGGAGCGATGAGCGGTCCGGTCAACTTCACCCCGGTGGAAAAGACCCTGCACGCCGGCTATGCCGACAAGGTGTTGAAGGTCTGCCTGTTCACCGACCACCAGATCTTCGACCGCTTCCACAAGTACAACCTCAAGTCCGACCGCGCCCGCAGCGGCAAGGTGGCCCTGACGCTGAAGGAGTTGCAACAGTTCGAGATTGGCGACTACGTGGTGCACATCGACCACGGCGTGGGGCGCTTCGGCGGGCTCATCCGCATTCCCGAGGGCGACAAGATGGTGGAGAAGATAAAAATCATCTATCAGCACGACGACGTCATCTACGTCTCCATCCACGCCCTGCACAAGGTGTCGAAGTACAAGGGCCGCGAGGGCGAACCACCGCGCCTGAACCGTCTGGGCGGCGGTTCGTGGGAACGCCTGAAGGAGCGCACGAAGGAGAAGATAAAGGACATTGCCCGCGACCTCATCCGCCTCTACTCCACACGGCAGAAGCAGCGCGGATTCCAGTTCTCGCCCGACGGCTACATGCAGCACGAACTGGAGGCCTCGTTCCTCTACGAAGACACCCCCGACCAGATGCGAGCCACGCAGGACGTGAAGCACGACATGGAACGCGCCAAGCCGATGGACCGCCTGGTGTGTGGCGACGTGGGCTTCGGCAAGACGGAGGTGGCCATCCGGGCCGCCTTCAAGGCTGCCACCGACGGCAAGCAGGTGGCCGTGATGGTGCCGACGACGGTCCTGGCCTATCAGCACTACCGCACCTTCTCGGACCGTCTGCGCGACTTCCCCGTCCGCATCGAATACCTCAGCCGGGCCCGCACGGCCAAGCAGAGTTCCGAGATACTGAAAGACCTGAAGGAGGGCCGTGTGGACATCATCATCGGCACGCACAAACTCATCGGTAAGACGGTGGAGTTCAAGGACCTGGGCCTGCTCATCATCGACGAGGAACAGAAGTTCGGCGTTGCCACCAAGGAGCGCCTGCGACAGATGAAGACCAACGTCGACACCCTCACCCTGACGGCCACCCCCATTCCGCGCACCCTGCAGTTCAGCCTCATGGGCGCCCGCGACCTGAGTGTGATACAGACACCGCCCCCCAACCGCTACCCCATACAGACGGAGATACACCAGTTCTCGCCCGAGGTGATTGCCGAGGCCATCAACTTCGAGATGAGTCGCAACGGCCAGGCCTTCGTCGTCTGCAACCGCATCAGTCGGCTGGCCGAACTGGAGGAAATGATTCGCCAGCGCATTCCCGATTGTCGCGTGGCCATGGGGCACGGACAGATGCACACCGAGGCCCTGGAGAACATCGTGCTGGGCTTTGCCAACTACGACTACGACGTGCTCGTCTCCACCACCATCATCGAGTCGGGCATCGACATCCCCAACGCCAACACCATCATCATCGTCGGGGCGCAGAACTTCGGGCTCTCCGACCTGCATCAGATGCGCGGCCGTGTGGGCCGGAGCAACAAGAAGGCCTTCTGCTACCTGATAGCGCCTCCGCTGTCCGCCCTGCCCACCGATGCCCGCCGTCGCCTGCAGGCCCTGGAGAACTTTGCCGACCTGGGCAGCGGCATACACATCGCCATGCAGGACCTCGACATCCGCGGTGCCGGCAACCTGCTGGGGGCCGAACAGAGCGGATTCATCACCGACCTCGGCTACGAGACCTACCAGAAGATTCTGGCCGAGGCCGTTGCCGAACTGAAGACCGACGAGTTCAGCGACCTGTATGCCGACGAAATCCGGCAGGGCGAACAGGTGGATGGCAGCCAGTTCGTGGCCGAGTGCCAGATAGACAGCGACATCGTGATGAACTTCCCCGACGACTATGTGCCGGGCAGCAGCGAGCGCATGTTGCTCTATCGTGAACTGGACGGCCTCTCCGACGACCAGCAACTCGACAGTTTCCGCCAGCGCATGCTCGACCGCTTCGGGCCCATACCCGAACAGGGCGAGGAACTCATCCGCGTAGTGCGTCTGCGTCGGCTCGGGCGCCAGTTCGGTTCGGAGCGCATCGTGCTGAAGAACGGCCGCATGCGGCTCTACTTCGTACAGAATGCCCAGAGCGCCTTCTACGAGAGTGCGGCCTTCGGGCAACTCATCGCCTACGCCTCGGCCGCCGTTGTCCGTTGCCGCCTGGCCGAGAAGGACGGGCGCCGCACGATGCTCATCACCGATGTCCACTCCGTCCGCGAGGCCGTCGACCTGCTCGAACGCATCCGGAAAGTGAAGGTCTGATTCTTAATTCTTAACTCTTAATTCTCAACTAAATAGATGAACATAAACATCAACGAACAAGACATCATCCAGGCCGCCCAGGCGGGCAACGACGCCTTTGTCGACCTGTTTGCCCAGCGCACGCTGGACGCCGTTGGCGGCGAACTGACGGCCGATACGATGCCGCAACTGACGGCCGACCAAATCACGCTGCTGGCCTATCAGACGGTGAAGCGCGAGGTGATGGAGGGCGGATTCATACAACTCATCTACAACGGCTACGGCCCCTTCATCTTCCTCAATCCCTTCGCCAAGGCCATGCGCCTGTGGGGGGCCAAGGACTTCTGCAACCTCATCTACGACGCGCGGCGGCTCTACGAGGAACACGGCGAGGAGTTGACGCGCGAACGTACGGACGAGGAATTCATGGCCCTGTACGAACAATTCGAGCAGTTCGACGAACTGGACGACGGATTCATCGACATGGAGCCGGAGGTGACCAGCCTGGTGGCCCACTACATCGACGAACATTTGGACAACTTTGCAACGGTGAGCAAGTGATATGGCAGAAAAGAAGAAACCCTTTGTAAGCAAGGTGAACATCAAGAACAAGCGGGCGGCGTTCGACTTCCTGCTGGTCGACGACTACACGGCAGGCATCGTGCTGACGGGCACGGAGATAAAGAGCATCCGTGCCGGAAAGGCAAGCCTGGTGGACACGTATTGCATCATCATCAACGGCGAGGTGTGGGTGAAGAACATGTACATCGCCCACTACGAGCACGGTTCGTACAACAACCACGTGGAGCGGCGCGACCGCAAACTGCTGCTCAACCGCAGGGAGATACGCAAACTGGCCTCGGCCGTCAAGGCTCCGGGCTTCAGCATCGTGCCCACGCTGCTCTTCATCGACGAGAACGGACGGGCCAAACTCGACATCAGCGTGGCCCGAGGCAAGAAGGAGTACGACAAGCGCGAGACGCTGAAGGAGAAGGAAGACCGTCGCGAGATTGCGCGCAGTTTCAAGAAAAACTTCTGAACGCGATGACCAAGCAGGAACTGCGCCGCGAGATTCGTCGGCAGAAACAGCACTACGGCGGGCGCTTCCCCGAGTGGTCGCTGCAGATTTGCCAGGCGATAGGCCAGACGCCCGAGTGGCAAGTGGCCCGCACGGTGCTCGCCTATCATGCCCTGCCCGACGAACCCGACCTGGCCCCCCTGTTCGCCGCCGGGGACAAGCAACTGCTGCTGCCCGTGGTGGTGGGCGACGACCTGGTGCTGCGGCCTTACCGGGGCGATGCGTCGTTGCAGGAGGGCGCTTTCCACATACTGGAACCCGTGGGCGACGACTTCCCCCTGGAGCGATACGCCGACATCGGCCTCGTGCTCGTCCCCGGCGTGGCTTTCGACCGCGAGGGGCACCGCCTGGGGCGTGGGCGCGGCTACTACGACCGCCTGCTGCCCCGTCTGCCGCATGCCTACAGGCTCGGCGTCTGCTATCCCTTTCAATTGTTGGAATCCGTCCCCCACGAGCCGCACGATGTAGCGGTTGAGCAGGTGATAGGCATATAACAAAAAAACGGAGGCTCCCGAATGATGTTTCGGAAGCCTCCGTTTGGGAAGTCTATATCTTGTCATTGGAAGATTACTAATCTTATCGTCGGAAGATTACTAATCTTATGGCCGGAAGATTACTAATCTTATTGGTGAAAGATTACTAATCTTATTTTTGCCAGATTATCGGATTGTTTGGCGGGGCACTTACTCCCACTCGATGGTTGCGGGCGGCTTCGAGGAGATGTCGTAGCAGACGCGGTTGACACCACGGACCTTGTTGATGATGTCGTTCGAGACCTGCGCCAGGAAGTCGTAGGGCAGTCGGGCCCAGTCGGCCGTCATGGCGTCGCTACTCGTCACGGCGCGCAGGGCGATGGGGTTCTCGTAGGTGCGTTCGTCGCCCATGACGCCCACGCTGCGCACTTCGCTGAGCAGGATGGCTCCGGCCTGCCACACCTGGTCGTAGAGGCCGTTGTCGCGCAGGCCCTGGATGAAGATGTCGTCGGCGTCCTGCAGGATGCGCACCTTCTCGCGGGTGATGGCTCCCAGGATGCGCACGGCCAGTCCGGGGCCGGGGAAGGGGTGGCGCGTGATGAGGTGCTCGGGCATGCCCAACTGGCGGCCCACGCGGCGCACCTCGTCCTTGAAGAGCCACTTCAGCGGTTCGCACAGCCGCAGGTGCATCTCCTCGGGCAGTCCGCCCACGTTGTGGTGGCTCTTGATGACCTTGCCCGTGATGTTCAGGCTCTCGATGCGGTCGGGATAGATGGTGCCCTGCGCCAACCATTTGGCATCGGTAATCTTGCGGGCCTCGGCATCGAAGACCTCGATGAAGTCGCGACCGATGATCTTGCGTTTACGTTCGGGCTCGGTCACGCCGTCGAGGTCGGTGAAGAACTTCTCCGAGGCATCCACGCCGATGACGTTCAGCCCCAGGCATTCGTAGTCGTGGAGGACGTTGCAGAACTCGTTCTTGCGCAGCATGCCGTGGTCCACGAAGATGCAGGTCAGTTGCCGGCCAATGGCCCGGTTGAGCAGGACGGCGGCCACGCTGCTGTCCACGCCGCCGGAGAGGCCCAGGATGACGCGGTCCTGTCCGATCTGTTCGCGCAACTCCTGAACGGTGGTCTCCACGAAGTTCCGGGGGCTCCAGTCCTGATGGCCGCCACAGATGTCGACGACGAAGTTCCGGAGCAGCAGTGTGCCCTGCAACGAGTGGGCCACTTCGGGGTGGAACTGTACGCCATAGACGGGTTTGTCGTCGGCTTGATAGGCCGCGAACTTCACGCTCCCGGTGCTGGCAACAACATGGAACCCCTGGGGGAGGGCCGTAATCGTATCGCCGTGACTCATCCAGACCTGGCTGTCCGGTTCGAACCCGTGGAACAGGGGGCATTCCGTGTCGACGGTGCCCAGGTTGGCACGGCCGTACTCGCGGCTGTCGGCCGGTTCTACGCGTCCGCCCAGGGTGTGGCTGATGAACTGTGCCCCGTAGCAGATACCTAAAACGGGTATGCGGTTGATGAACTGGCTGAGGTCGACCTTGAAGGCCTCGGGGTCGTAGACGCTGTAGGGCGAACCGGCCAGGATGACGCCGATGACGCTCTCGTCGCCGACGGGGAACCGGTTGTAGGGCAGTATCTCGCAGAACGTGTCCAGTTCGCGCAGGCGGCGTGCGATGAGTTGCGTCGTCTGGCTGCCGAAGTCGAGGATGATAATCTTTTCCTGCATATTGTTGCTATTTCTTTTAACTTCCTTTCAATTCCCTTTAACTTCCCTTCTTAAAATAATATACGAAGGTGGCCAGGCCTTCGAGGGCCTTCTTGCCGGTCTCGTCGATCCAGATGGTGATGTGCACGGTGGTCTTGATGGCTCCGCGCAGGTTCAGCAGTTCTACAAGGTCGGCCGTCATCGACACGTGCTGGCCGGACAGGACGGGCTGCTGGAACTTCATCTTGTCCATGCCGTAGTTCATCTGCCGTTCCAGGTTGCCCACTTCCACAATCTGGTTCCACATGACGGGCAGCAGCGACAGCGTCAGGTAGCCGTGTGCGATGGTCTGCCCGAAGGGGCTCTCCCGTTGGCACCGCTCCTCGTCGACGTGTATCCACTGGTGGTCGATGGTGGCAGCGGCAAACTGGTTGATGCGCTCCTGCGTCACGTGTACGGAACCGCTCTTGCCCAGTTCCTTCCCCTCCCATTGCTGGAAGTCCTCGAATGAATTAATCTTTACCATATTTCGTACCTTATATCGTTCTTTCTGTGCAAAGATACGCATAATTTGAGAATTATTTTGTACTTTTGCACGAAAATTACACGAAAAACTCATGATAAAGCCGATATTTATTGCAGGACCCTGTGTGATTGAGAGCATGGCCTGCCTGGAGGAGGTGGCTCGCGAACTGGTGCGCCTGCGCCGGACGTACGACCTGGACATCTACTTCAAGGCATCGTTCGACAAGGCCAACCGCACCAGCCTGGCCAGTTACCGAGGCCCCGGTCTGGAGCGCGGATTGCAGATGCTGGCCGACGTCAAGGAGAAGTTCGGGCTGCCGCTGGTCACCGACATTCACGAGAGCCGCCAGGCCGGGCCGGTCGGCGAGGTGGTGGACGTCGTGCAGATTCCCGCCTTCCTGTGCCGGCAGACCGACCTGCTCCTGGCTGCAGCCCGGACGGGGCGCCCCGTGAACATCAAGAAGGCCCAGTTCCTCTCCGGCCTGGACATGCAGTACCCCGTGGAGAAGTGCCGCGAGAGCGGAGCCGCCGACGTGTGGCTGACGGAGCGGGGAAACATCTACGGCTACAATAACCTGGTCGTCGACTTCCGCAACATCCCCGACATGCTGCGCTGGACGCCGCGCGTCATCATGGATTGCACCCACTCGGTGCAGCGTCCGGGCGGGGCGGGAGGCAAGACGGGAGGCAATCGCGAGTTCGTACCCTCGATGGCGCTGGCCGCCCGGGCGTTCGGTGCTACGGGCTACTTCTTCGAGATTCATCCCGACCCCGAACGCGCACTGAGCGACGGGCCCAATATGTTGTACCTGAAGGATTTTGAACGGGTTGTTAAATCTTTGATAGAATGACGAACAGAGAGATAGCAGAGCAGTGTCTGCGCGACGAGGCGCAGGCCATACTGAGCCTGATTCCGCAGTTGGACGACGAGTTCGACCGGGCTGTGAACCTGATACTGGCCTGCCGCGGGAAGGTCATCCTGACCGGCGTGGGCAAGAGCGGACACATCGCCGCAAAGATTGCCGCCACGCTGAGCAGTACGGGCACGCCGGCCTTCTACGTATCGCCGCTCGACCTCTATCATGGCGACCTGGGCGTCATCACGCGCTCCGACGTCGTCATTGCCATCAGCAACTCGGGCATGACGGACGAACTCCTGCGCTTCATCCCCTTCCTGATGGAGGGACAAATCCCGCTCATCGGCATCACGAGCAATCCCGAAAGCCTGCTGGCCCGCAACGCCACGTGCCATATCAACGTGAGCATCCGGCGCGAAGCCTGTCCGCTGGGCCTTGCACCCACCAGCAGCACCACGGCCACACTGGCTATGGGCGACGCCCTGGCCTGTGCGCTGATAGAGCGGCGCCAGTTCAAGGAACGCGACTTTGCCCGCTTCCACCCGGGCGGCTCCCTGGGCAAGCGGTTGCTGACAAGGGCCCGCGACGTGATGCGCAGCGACGAACTGCCCGTGATAGGGCCCGACATGCCCATGCAGGAGGTGGTGATACACGTCAGCCAGGGACGACTGGGCCTGTGCGTAATCGTGGAGGACGACGGCATCGTGGGCATCATCACCGATGGCGACGTGCGTCGTGCCATGCAGAAACTGAAGGAGCGGTTCTTCGAGACACCCGTGCGCGAAGTGATGACGCGTGAGCCCAAATGTGTGACCCCAAACGTGAAGATTAGTGAGATACAACGAATATTGCAGGACAACAAGATACACGCCGTGCTGGTGGTTGACGATGATTGCCGTCTTCTGGGCATTGTCGACAACTTCAGTTGCGCCCTGTAGGGCACAGACCTCGACGGAGGCCATGCGCGAGGCGCTCCTGCAGCAGGGAAATCCTGAATTCCGGGGCAACAGCGTCCGCCTCTTGCCTTCAGCACGGGAGAAGTATGCCGACATGTTCCGCCAGATAGCCGCTGCACGGCGGTTTGTGCACGTCGAATACTTCATCTTCCGCAACGACAGCGTGGGGCGCCAACTGCTCACGCTGCTGCACCGCAAGGCGACGGAGGGCGTGGAGGTGCGCCTGCTCATCGACGCCTACGGCAACTACAAGGCGCCCAATCCCTGGACGAAGGCCCAGTTGGACAGCATTCGCTCCCTGGGCATACAGGCGGCGGTCTTCGACCCGCTGCGATTCCCCTGGATTCCGAACATGTTGCATCGCGATCATCGCAAGATTGTCGTCGTGGACGGCCTCATGGCCTACACGGGAGGCATGAACGTGGCCGACTACTACCTGCACGGAACCCCGCGGACCGGCCCTTGGCGCGACATGCAGGTGCGGCTGGAGGGGCCCGTCGTCGACGAGTTCGAACGCATCTTTGCCCGCATCTGGGAGCGCAGTGCCGGCGAGGCGCTGGACTCGCTGCGCTACGCCCGTCGTGAAGTCTCTCAACGGGATTCGACGGCCGACGTCGGCACGGTGGTCAGCGTTGTCAACCGTGAGCCGCGGCGCTCCAACCGGCAGATTCGCCAGTCCTACGTGGCGGCGCTGCGTACGGCCCGGAACGAGGTGCGCATCGTCAATCCCTATCCCACGACCACCCACAGCGTGCGGCGCGCCATGAAGCGGGCGCTCAGGCGTGGTGTGCGCATGCAGATTATGGTATCGTCCTCCAGCGACAACCGCATCGTGCCGGAGGTCATCGGCATACAGATGAAGAAGATGATGAAGCGCGGTGCGGAGGTCTATTATTATGAGGGAGGGTTCCACCACAGCAAACTGCTGACCGTCGACGGTGAGTACTGCTCTGTGGGGACGGCCAACCTGGACGGGCGCAGCCTTCGCTACGACTATGAGGTGAATGCTGTGATTTTCTCGCCCGAGGTCACTCAGACCATCGACAGCATCTTCGTATGCGATGTCGAGCACAGTCGGTTGCTGACGCCGCAGAACTTCCGCGAGCGCTTTTCTTTCGGGCGGCGGTTCGTGGGACGGCTGTTTCAGCCGTTGAAGGGACTGCTGTAGGACGTCGCTACCAGGTCGTGCATGATGGCGATGTCGGTCTTCGTCTTGCCCAGTTCCAGCAGGACGTTTGCATCCTCGTCGTAGGGCAGCAGGGCGTCCTTGGCCTCGGGATTGGCTGCCAGGTAGCGACGGGTGCCTTCGGTGTAGAGTTCGACGGCCCGGACGGTATTTCCCTGGCACCAAGCCGTGTGGCCGGCGTTGATGTAGTCCTCCCAGTGGATTTCGGAAAGGGCTTCGGTGAGGATGCGGTCGTAGTAGCGCTGGGCCAACTGCAGGTCGCGCATGCGCAGGGCACACCAGGCTATGCCGCGCAGGGCCGGCACCACTCGTTTGTTGGAGTATTCGAGTTTGAAGAATCGCTTCTGAGCCTCCTCCCAGCGTTCCAGTTGCATCAGGCACAGGGCAACATCGGTCAGCACCTTAGCCTCGTCGGGATGGCGCTTCTCCAACTTCAGCAGACAATCCAACTGTTCGCCATACCGGCCCGCCTGGGCAAGGCAGTACTGCATGCGATAGAGCAGCGAGTCGTCCTCGGCGCCCAGCATCGCGGCCTGCCGGTAGTTGTCGATGGCCCGGGCGTAGCGGCCCTGTTCCTGTTGGCAAAGGGCAGTCTTCACGAGCATGTCGCCGTCGCTGCCTTCCGTCTGCGCCAGCCAGGTCAGGTGCTTCTCGGCCTCTGCGTAGTGGCGGTTGCGCAGCAGCATTGCGCTCATGGTGTGCAGGTAGTGCGAATTGCGCCTCAGCACCTCGCCTGTGATGGGATTCTCGCTGAGCATCATCGTGTCGAAGACGTCGGGCCAGAGCGTGTTCCACGGCGAGCGCTTCAGCAGTCGGTAGAACGTCTGCACGACGTTCTGGAACGGGTCCATCGTCTTGCCGCCCTGGTTGGCAAAGAGGCCCTCGTGGTTCTCCAGCATCTGCGCCAGTTGTTGCCGCTGTTCGTCGGAAACGTATTGCAGGAGCAGGCTCACCGAATATTTGTCGTTCTCGCACAGGGGCAGGCTGTTGATGGCTTCGTAGCCGACCGGGTTGGCGCGGGCGGAATCGAACCCGACCAGCCAGTGGCCCGGTTGTTTGAAGAAGGGGAAGTTCTTCAGCGAGATGAACGTCTGCAGGTTGACGTCCATGCCCTCGCGGAAGAGGCGGGCCATCTCCTGGAAACCCTGGAGCAGCCGTTGGCGTGTCTTCTTGCTGACGTTGGGGGTGGAGTCGGGGTCGGAGAAGTCCAGGTCCGTATCCTCGAATCCCATTTTTATGCGCTGCTGCGACACCTTGATGAGTGTCGGCAGGATTTCCTGTTCCAGTTTGCGCTGTATCTGCTCGCTTTCGCGATAGAGGGCCACGTGGTACTGAATCTGAGTCAGCGACTCGATGGCCGGCTGCGATGCCGTGCACTTCTGCTGAATCTTGCGGTCGAGCCCCTTGTAGAGCGCTATGACGCGGTGGTGGAGATGGGCGGTGACGGTGATGCCGAAGAGAGCCCGGGCGCGCAGGTCGCTGTCGGGATTGTCGGCAAAGTCGAGCAGCAGGCGCAGTTTGGACACGTCGAAGTAGTGCATCTGTGCCAGCGTCAGGGCATTCAGCAGGTAGCCCACCACCTGGCTATGCAGGGCCAGCATCGTCAGCCGCAGCCCTTCCTCTTCGTCGGGTGTCAGTTGGTGCGCCGTCCATATCTGATTGAACTGCAAGTCCTCCCGTTCGGTGATGGGCGTCTCGCTGTTGCCCGCGGCAGGTGAGTTCAGCACCAGCAGGCTGAGGTTCTCGTGCCCATGCGCCCACAGGGTGTAGGCGTTGCTGGTGTGGGCGATGTCGTAGCCTCGGTGCACGTCGAGCGTGAGGCGGTGGGTCTTCTCCACCAGCCGTTGGTAGACTTTGTCGCGCAATGGGTCGTCCATGCC
>JAFSXQ010000251.1 GCA_017444005.1 Bacteroidaceae bacterium
CGCCGACGGTGTTCTCCACGACATCCAATTTATCCGTCAGCCCGCCATTCATGGCCACCTTGCCAGCCTCATAGACAATCAGGTACTGACCTTCCCAATCATCAGGAGCGGCGGTCAACTTAACGTAGGTTGCAGGTACGGAATTCTCGTCCTTTTCAGTGATTTTCAGGTTATACGATGCAACATTCTCTACACCCGTCCAAGTGACCTTGAACGAGGTGTTGGAAACATTGGAGGTTGCAAGGTCCTCTGGAACATCCACGGGAATCCCTCCCATGAAGCGGAAAGAGATGAGTCCGTCCACCTCGGTGATGTCCTCGATGGGCTTATGCATCAGTTTCTGACCATCGGTATTGGCATTGTAGAGTGCAGCCTTGGGCGTACTGGTATCGGTTAGTGCTGTCTTGTTTTTGGAACCTGGCCAAAGATCAGCCTTCGATGCCTTATAATAGGTCGACCCATCGCTATATTTTCCTGTAGCAAAGTCGCCGCCTGCGGGGATGACAATCATGCGTTGATGATCATTCGTCTTGGAATATCCATACTCACTTACATCTGAAGAAGTAATGTAAGTATTGACAGCATTATCGCCCCAAATGTCCTTGTCATAATCGACATGTAGCACCATCATGCCATGCCCAGCAGCGTAAGTGTCCCAACCCTTTTGCTGATGGTTAGCCAACATGTAGTACTCGTTGCGGTTCTTGTCATTATAGATAATGTAGGCCTCAGCTTTTTCCTCAATGGGTTCCATATTGCTCACGTTGTAGCCCTCGGTGAGTTCCACAGGGTCCAACCATCCGCTGAACCAGCGCTCATATGCCGTATAGCCAGCAGGACAGAAGCCGTTACCGTTATAACTCCCCGATGACATTAAACTCCACTCGAGCATATCGGGATGTTCATCATAATCAGTAACATAGAAGTCAGGCAGACCCAAGCAGTGACTGTATTCGTGACACATAGTGCCAATACCCGAAATATCACCATCTCCATTCAGTTCTGCTCCACAGGCATAGGTACTGATGGTCACACCGTCTAATTTCAAACCGCTTCCTGTGGCCGAGACGAGATCCCACTGGTGAGGCCAGATGGTCTCTGGTTCGCCACCATCGGCCTCGCCATAGCCAGCGTATGTGACATAGATGTTCTCAACCTCGCCGTTGCCATCCCAGTCATAGTCTGCAAAGTCCACTTTGTCTTTAACTAGGTTGCAGGCCTCCTTGATCATTGCGCCAGCAGCAGTGTCATTGCCATCCTCACCACCTTCATTTTTCCCATAGTCTGCCATATTCTTCGACACTGTCACAGGACCGACAACATCGAATTCAATGTCGAACGCACCGTAACTTTGGTCGCGGAAAAACTCACGCACCGACCCGTGGTTCTGCCCATAGGGATTGTTCAGACCATTCAACATTCGGTCGAAGACTTCCTGCGTGGAGCCCGACTGCATCTTCACATCCAAAAAGTTGACCAGAATGAGCAGTCCCTTTTTGGAACCTGAGCCAGCCACAGAGCCACCCACACGTTTGGGGGCCTTCATAGCCTTGTGCACGCGCTCGGCCAATTTCATGCGCTGGGCATT
This sequence comes from Bacteroidaceae bacterium, assembly GCA_017444005.1. Taxonomy (GTDB): domain Bacteria; phylum Bacteroidota; class Bacteroidia; order Bacteroidales; family Bacteroidaceae; genus Physcousia. The sequence continues at coordinate 1,589 of JAFSXQ010000251.1, forward strand.
CCGCTTCTGGCTAGCAGCCTTCCACAGGGCCTTCACGTCGCGCGTGTCTTCAACCCACGTGCCATCGGCCTGCTTGCGCACAGGCTTGCCATCGGTCGTAATGTAATAGTGGAACGTCTCGTCGCCGCGCAGCATAACGGTCATCTCCCGTCCGTCGGCACCCGTCACGGTCTTCTTCAACCCGGGCTTGGCGGGCACAGCCCACAGGGTTGCTGCCAGCCCCACGAGGGCCAGCAGCATCAAAAATCTTTTCATTTGCTTCAGTATTGTCCTTTTAACTTCTCTTTAACTTCCTTTAACTCCTTTAAAGTATCGTACAACCTTCGCAGGGCTTCAACTGCTTGAAGAAGTCGTTGCCCTTGTCGTCCACGAGGATGAAGGCGGGGAAGTCCTCCACCTGAATCTTCCAGATGGCTTCCATGCCCAACTCGGGATACTCGACACACTCGATGCTCTTGATGCTCGACTGGCTCAGCACGGCAGCCACGCCGCCGATGGTGCCCAGGTAGAAGCCGCCGTGCCGCTGGCAGGCGTCGGTCACCTGCTGCGTGCGGTTGCCCTTGGCTATCATCACCAACGAGGCACCGTTGGCCTGGAACTCGTCGACGTATGGGTCCATGCGGTTGGCCGTCGTCGGGCCCATCGAACCGCAGGGGTAGCCCTCGGGCGTCTTGGCCGGTCCGGCGTAGAGCACGGGATAGTCCTTGAAGTACTGGGGCAGACCTTCGCCGGCATCCAGACGGGCCTTCAGTTTGGCGTGTGCGATGTCGCGGGCCACGATGATGGTGCCCTTCAGGTTTACGCGGGTGCTGACGGGGTACTTGGTCAGTTCCTGACGCACGGCGTCGATGCCCTTGTCAAGGTCGATGACGATGGTGTTCCCTCCCTCGCCGGCCTTGGCGTATTCAGCGGGAATGAGTTCTGCCGGACAGTCGTCCATCTTCTCTATCCAGATGCCGTCCTTGTTAATCTTGGCCTTGATATTGCGGTCGGCGGAGCACGATACGCCCATGCCAATGGGGCACGATGCACCGTGGCGCGGCAGACGGATGACGCGGATGTCGTGGGCCAGATACTTGCCGCCGAACTGTGCGCCGAGGCCAATCTTGTAGGCCTCCTTCAGCAGTTTCTGCTCCAGGTCGATGTCGCGGAAGGCGCGGCCCGTCTCGTTGCCCGTAGTGGGCAGGTTGTCGTAGTACTTTATCGAGGCCAGTTTCACGGTCAGCAGGTTCTTCTCGGCCGATGTGCCACCGATGACGAAGGCGATGTGGTAGGGCGGGCAGGCAGCCGTGCCCAGGTGCTTCATCTCCTCTACGAGGAAGGGCAGCAACGTGCCTTCGTTCTGGATGGTGGCCTTGGTCATGGGGTAGAAGTAGGTCTTGTTGGCCGAACCGCCGCCCTTGGCCACCATGACGAAGCGGTATTCCATACCCTCCACGGCCTCGATGTCGATCTGTGCCGGCAGGTTGCACTTCGTGTTCACCTCGTCGTACATGTTCAGCGGGGCATTCTGCGAGTAGCGTAGGTTGTCCTGGGTGTAGGTGTTGAAGACGCCGCGGCTCAGTGCTTCCTCATCCTCGAAGCCGGTCCACACCTGCTGGCCCTTCTCGCCGTGGATGATGGCCGTGCCGGTGTCCTGACAGAAGGGCAGCACGCCCTTGGCTGCCGTGTCGGCATTGCGCAGGAACTGCAGGGCCACGTAGCGGTCGTTCTCCGAAGCCTCGGGGTCGCGCAGTATCTTGGCCACCTGCTCGTTGTGGCTGCGGCGCAGCATGAACTCCACGTCGTGGAAGCACTGCTGTGCCAGCAGGGTCAGTGCCTCGGGCTTCACCTTCAGTATGGGGTGGCCCTCGAAGTCGCCAACGCTAACTCCCTCCTTCGTCAGGAGGCGATACTCTGTCTCGTCCTTGCCCACCTGAAACATGGGCGCGTACTTAAATTCTGCCATATTTTTGCATTTTTTGGATAAATATGGCACAAAGATAAAAAATAATTATGAATTATGAACGATGAATGATGAATTATTTCATGTGTTCCCGCATCAGACTGTCGGGGTCGATGCCCTCGCGGATGAGCGCCTCGCGCAGCAGTTCGCCGTCCGTCTTCACGTGTTCGTACTCCCACAGTTTCTTCAGTGCCTTCCGGCGCCGGCGCTCCTCCTTGCGCGACTTGAAGGCGAAGGGGTGCATAATCATGTCCGTGGCCTTGGGACCGACGATGTCGCTCAACGACTTCACACGTGGCTGCCCCTCTTTGGTCTGCGGACTGACAAAGATGGGCAGACGCTTGTCCTTGGTCACTATCACCTCCTTCATCTTCACGCCCTGCAGCGTGGTGTCGGTCTTGGTAGTGTCCTGCTTCTCGCTTTGCGCATGCACCAAATTGGCGCACAAAACGAGCGTCATAAGCAAGATTTTGCGTTTCATCACTTCAATTTTGCTACAAAGATACAAAATATTATGCATTATGCATTATGAATTATGCATTATTTAACGTACCTTTGCATTTGCTATGAAATTGCCTCCCCTGTTCAATCCGTCCAACGACATGGCACTGGCCGCCAACGTGCGCCAGTATTTTCCGCCACGCCACATCCAGCAGATGGAGGACGACCTGGCTGGCCTGGCCCGGTTGTGGGACGCGGGGCCCTGGGGCTGGAGCCTGGCCACCCGGCAGCGCTATCTGCGCATGGGCCTGGCCGCCACCGACCTGCCCACGGACAACTGGCTCACCAACCTGCGCCGCCTCTCCAGTCGCGAGTTCGCCGTTGGGTATTACCAACAGTTGGCCACGGCGTTTGCCGATGAAGAATGGCTCCTGCCCTGCCGGGCGAGATTCTGCACCAGCATCGACGAAGTTAAACTTTCAATTTCCAACTTTCTTGCCCCGCTTCAATCTGCAAGCGTGGCCTACGGCTGCCGATTACAACTTTCAATTATAAAATCCCCCTGGTCCAGCAGCGGCCGCGGCAACATGGTGGTCGACGGTTTCCCCCTCGACAGCAACACCGAGCAACGCATCCGGCGCATCCTGCACCAGCAGGGCGGCATCGTGGTGGAACCCTTCTATACGGACAAGGCCCTGGACTTCGCCATGGAATTCAATGTGGAGGACGGCGGGACGCAGTTCCTCGGACTGAGCGTCTTCGAGACCGACGAGACCGGACACTACGGCGGCAACTACGTAGAGAGCCAGGAGGCGCTCCGGCAGCGTATCGGTCTACCCGACAACGTCCTGCAAAGGCTCATCGACTATCACCGGCAGGCCCTCGCCCGCCTGGCCTACCGCGGCCCCGTGGGCATCGACATGATGCGCCTTAGCGACGGCCGCGTGCATCCCTGTGTCGAGATAAACTTCCGCATGACCATGGGGCTGCTGGCCCTCATCGTATATAATAAAGGTCTGACCACCGACCAGTTGTTGGCTGGGCAGCCCGACCACGGATTCGAGGCCGGCATACACGCCGGACGGCTTGCCATCACCTTTCATCCATGACTAAAAAAAACAGGGGCCTGCCCAATGGCAAGCCCCTGTTTTTTTATAGATTTTATCACAAATCTCACTTAACCACAACCTTCACACCGTTGACGATGTAAACACCCTTCTGACGCAGGCTGCGGAGGTTGCCACGTCCAACGTAGCGACCGTCGAGCGTGTAGATGTCACCCGTGCGAGCCACCTTCTGCAGGGTCTCCTGGATGCCATCCTCGATGGTAGCATCAATCGTGTAGGTGACAGCGAGTGAGGTGTTGAAGCCATCCTCATTGCCGCTCACGATGTAAGCCGTCATTTCGTTAACGGTAGCACTCGGGCTCTTGGTCACGCCGAAGCGGTTGCTGGAGTTGATGATGACACCCTTGCCAACGGTCTTCTTGTAGAAGGCGCCGCGCAGGACTTCGCCATCAGCGGGCTGAGCAACAGCCTTGTAGCCGTGGGTGAATTCGAGAACGTCTTCGTCCTCGGCGTTCTTGTCGTACTCACCTTCGGTGATGAAGATGAACGGACGACCGGCCGTAGCCTCCTTGATGGGCATGAGGGTCAGGCTGATGCCAGCCTCAGTCTCCTCGGCAGAAGCAACACCGTACATACCTTCCTCACCGGCAACGGTAACGGGGAAGCAGTAGGTAGAAACCGTACCGGGCTTAGCAGCAATCTTGAATGCAGTGCCATCGTAGTCGGCGGCTACATCCTCGGCCTCCTCTACGAAGAAGCAACCACGGCGACCGTCGGTATTGCCCCATCCGCTCCAAGTCTGCAGGATGTTGTAGTTGCGGGCGGCGTGCAGGGCTTCCAGGCCGGTACCCTCGAGGTTCTTGATGGAGAAGTAGTTCTGACCATAACCGGCAATGCCCTGAGTGAAGAGTGAGGGCGATACGTGCAGGCGGATGAAGCGGTCAGCCTCTGAACGGAGCAGGAACAGACCGGTGGCCTTGTTCTGGATGACGTAAGCGCTGTCACCGACATTGATGAAGCGGAAGAGCGAGAGATCCTTGTTGTCGATATCCTCATCGGCATCCAGGAATACGTAGTTGTTCATGTTCACGTCGTCCACGTCGATGGGCTCAACGGTGTTCACACCACTGGTGCTGGTGAAGTCGGCCACAACAACATACTTGCCAAAGAGGGCCTCGTTGAGCAG
>JAFSXQ010000252.1 GCA_017444005.1 Bacteroidaceae bacterium
GCCCGACGCCCACCGTTCGTAGGATGTGTAACCGGCTGGCGTGCGGCTGTTATTGTTGTAACTGCCAGCCGACATCAAATCCCACGAAGCCATGCCATAGCCTCCCGTATATCCCGTATCATAGAAGTCTGGCAGGCCCAGGCAATGAGTGAACTCGTGACAGGCCGTGCCTATGCCGTCCAGATGGGTGCCCGAGGCGCCCATCAGTTCGCCGCTGCAGCCGTATGTGCCCAGGCGCTTACCGTCGAGCACCAGGTTTTCGTCGTCGATGCTCGACTCATGCGGCCAGATGGTGTTCTCCTCGGCCCCCTGCGCCTCGCAGTAACCGGCATAGATGAAGAAGACCTGGTCGACGGCACCGTCTCCGTCCCAGTCGTAGCGGGTGTAGTCAATCGCATCGTCCATCTGCTGAAGGCTCTCGGTAATCATCTTGCGCACGTTCACGTCTTTCCGGTCCTCGCTGTTCCGCCCATAGTAGGCATAACTTCGGGAAAGTTTGACAGGGCCATAGACATCGAACGTAAGGTCGAACTGGCCGTAACTCTGGTCGCTGAAGTAGTCGTGCACCGAACCCGACATGCCGCTCTCGGTGTATCCCTCCTCGTTGAAGAAACGCTGATAGGTGGCATTGGGGTCGGTCATGGTGAAGTCCAGGTCGGAGAAGGCCACCAGGATGACCAATCCGCGCTGCCGCCCGACGGTGGTCACCTTGCGGCCCGGTTTCGGAGAGGCGAGCCTGCTGTTGCGACGCTGTTCTGCCGTCTGGCGACGGATGGTTGCCTGCTGACGCAGGGCTTCAAAGCGTTCGGCCGGCAACAGCGTGAAGCGCCCGTCCTTGCCAACCAGTCCACGCTGGCCGTTTTCTGCAAGGTAGAAACTCAGGTGTTCGTCGCCCTGCAGGGTCACCACCTGGATCGTCCCGTCAGGCATGGTCACGCTCTTGCGCACGGGCCGGGCAGGAACAGCCCAGACCGGGTGGCACTGCAGCAGAGCAGCGAATAAGAGTAATAGTACTTTCCTAGTCATATCGTTCATAGTAAGAAAAGGAACAGGGCGTCCATCCTTGTGCTGATGGACGCCCTGGTAAACCATGTTTATTGCATCCTTCGAAGCATTTACTTCAGCAGACGCAACTTGGCACTCGGAACAAGGTTCATCTTGTTGCTTGCCTTGGCACGCTTGGCATAGCGCTGCTTCACGTCACCGACTGTGCGCATGGACTTGGAAGCCGCCAGGCGAGCGCGGAAGTTCCTTGCACGGACTTCGGCCTTCGCCTCAGCAGATGCACCCGGCAGGACAATCTTGAACTGTCCGGCACGTCCGCCAAAGTAGTAACCGCCATTCAGGATGACCCACAACTGATAGGACACCATCGAACCATCGGAAGCCTCCTCCTCCAGAACGGGGAAGGTGATGACGCCATTCTGCAGTTTGGCAAAGATTTCGGGCAACTGGGCCTTCACGGCATCGAAACCATACTGCGATACGTACTCACCAGCATCCGACGTGATGGAGAACGGACCATACTGACCAATGGTCAGTCCAAGATCCTGCGGAAGGATGTAAACAGCATCGGGATCCTCAGCGTTTACAATCACATTGCCGGTACCACTATCTGCACGGAAGTCGGCAGCCACAGCCGAGTACATCTGCAACAGGCGATATACGCCCGGAGTCTCGGTGCTTTCCTCTATCTCTACAGGATAGTCGTCAGCCTCGTAGCCGAACATAGGCAGAATCAGGTCGTCGGTGAAGTAGCCGGTACCCAGTTTCGTCCAGGGGTTCTTGCCACCGCCGTAGTATTCAAACTTCACGGCATCGCTGTAGGCTGCGGCACCGTCAACGACAGAAGCCACCACCACCTGCAGTTCGCCCGTCAGGTCACCGACGGGGATATTGTTCGTGCCTGCAACTAGTTCCACGCCTTCCACCTCACCGGCGGCCAAGGCATCGGCCACGGCAGCAGCGTCGGCATCGGCAGCAACAACGTAGGCAACAGCCTTCTCGACGTCGGTACCGAAGGCAATGTCAATCTGGGCATAGGGCACCGAATTGGCATCGGTCAGGATGCCCAGATAGGTGGGCACGACCGAATAGTCGGGAACGTAGAAGCCATGAACCTGGAACGTCTCGCGGCCTTCGCCGAAGACGCCGGCACTCACATAGTAGCGCACGAAGAGGCTGAACAGACCCGTTGCGGGATCGTAAGTGCTTTCGAGGTCATTACGCTTCAGGACTTCCCAGGTCAGGGGATCACGTCCAGTGTAATTGTACCAGGCAATGTAGTCGCCTACATATACCTCACCATAAGAACTGTGATTGTAACCGGTAAAGGTCGTAGGCACATAGAGACGCCAGTAGTTTTCGTCGGCATCCCATTCGGCCGGCATAATCAGGTCTACATCGTAGCCCCAGTGGCTAATCTTGAACTCACCCTGGAGGGGGTTCAACTTGTTCTGACGGAACGCAACGGGCAGGTCGGGGTCGTCGCCAGGACCAAAGAAGGCATCGCTGTAAACATAGTCGCCCGTACCGGCACTACCCAAGGGGAAGTTGCCCGTACCGCCCTGTGCAGCAAAGGCGCCGGGGGTAGAAACCCAATCCGTCCAAGGCTCGGGAATCTGAGCAGCGAAGCGATACTCCGTGTCGCCGTACGGCGTGGTGTACTGGGCATCGGCAATGCTGATGGTGTCGCGGTTCGGGTCGTTGTACTCGATGGTCGAGGGATCGTAGGTGATGGTAATCAAAGCCGTGCTCTCGCCGTCGGCGAAGGTCACGCTTGCAGGAACGTTCAGTTGCGTGGTGCTGGCGGGGTTCTGGCGGTTCTGCAGGGCCACGGTCAGTTCGCCTTTGGTGTTGGCGCGGTAGATGGGCACGTCGAACGAGGTGCTCTCTATATCAAGGTCTTGAGCGGCAGGAAGGTTGTTACCGAAGTACACCTGTGCCGTGTTCAACTGCTCCGCTGGTGTGTACTCAGCCTCGCTCTCGCACGCCGTGAGGGCTGCCAACAGGGGCAGCACCATCAGGGCAGATGCAAATTTACTGAATATCTTCATAACTTTCTTACTCTTTTATTCGTTAAACACACTGATTATTCCTCCTCGTCGTCTACCAGGTAGGTCTTGGCATCCTTGGCATCGGGGTTGTTGTCGTTCACACCGTCGATGAGTTTGTTAGCCTCGGTCTCCTCCTTGGGAATCTTGAAGATGAAGATTTCCTCCTCGGCGGGGATGTTGTAGACATAAGCCTCGGCAAAGCCTGCACCGCGGCGGTCGATGCCCTTCTTCAGGCGCATGATGTCCCAGTAGGAAAGGCCCTCGCCCCAGAGTTCTATGCGGCGCTGCTCCCATACGGCATCCTGTACCTCGGTGTCGGTGGCGGCACGTGTGACGTAGTACGGATTGCGGTAGGTCTTCACGAAGTTCTCCAGGATGCTCTTGCCCGTGGCGGGGTCGCCGGCCATAGCCGTAGCCTCGGCCAGGATGAGATACATCTCCTCGACACGCATCAGGGGGATGTCGTTGGCGTTGGTGCTGGTGTAAACCTCATCGTTGTAGGGGGCGAACTTCACCTGAGTGTATGCGGGAATACCGCTCTCGTCCACGTATGCCTGCTGGGCACGGCTCAGGTTGGCGCTCGTGGAGTTTGCATCCAGCCACCAGCCCTTGCGGACGTCGGTTTCGGGGATGGAGTTGTAGAGTTTCTTGCTGATGTAGCGCCAAGCGCCTACGCTGGCATAGCCGTAGTTAAGCGAACCCATGTGGCTGGGCCAGTTGACGATGCCCGAAGTGACCACGCGGTCCTCTTCGGTAATGAGGATACCCCACATCCAGTCGGGTTCGGTGATGGCCTTGAAGGTGGGCTTGGAAACCTCCTCGAAAGAGGCGGGACGTGCATCCGTCAGGTCGATGGCAGCCTGTGCATCGTCGCGGGCACCGGCCCAGTCGTTGGTGACGAGGCGTACACGGGCACGCAGTCCGTGAGCCACGGCGGCGTCGACATAGCGGCGGTCGGCACGCTCAACATCCGTAGCCTCCAGCATGGTGATGGCATCGCCGAGGTCCTTTAGGATGAAGTCGTAAACCTCCTTGACCGTGCTGCGGGGGCAGCCGTTCACGGCAGCCTCGTCGGCGTTCTCCTCAGTGATGATGGGAACGCAGGGCATCGACTCGTGTCCGACGTAGGTCTGCTGGTACTGCTGTGCCAGGTGGAAGTAGTCGAAGGCACGGATGGTCAGGGCCTGAGCCAGATAGTATTGCAGGGTGGGATCGGCCGTCTCGGGGTCGAGTTGCTCGTCGCGGTCGAGCGAACCCGTCACGGCATTGGCAGCGAAAATCTGGTTGTACAGCGTCTCCCAGGTCATCACATTCGAGATGCTATTGATGTTCCAGTCGCCCGTCATGGTGATGGGATAGGAGAACCAGTTGTAACCGATGTTGTCGCTCACCAGGTCCATGCC
>JAFSXQ010000253.1 GCA_017444005.1 Bacteroidaceae bacterium
GACTGGAGGACCGGCCTATTCCGTGGTCAGTTCGGGCCAGCCGTCGGCCGTCCAGCGGATGTGGCGCTGGATGAGTTTGGCCATGCCGTTCTGTGTGGCGCTGTAGCCGTGGCAGATGAAGAGGTCCTGGCCGTCGAACGTGTAGGCGGCACAGTGGCCTGCGGCTTCCCATTCCACCTTGTCGCCCTCCAGCACGATGGTGCCTCCGCCCTTGGCCATGTCGGTGCCGGTGCGGTCGAGGTAGGGACCGTCGATGCGACTGGAACGGCCCACGGCCACGCGGTAGTTGCTCTTGGCTCCTCGGCAGCAGTAGTCCCACGACACAAACAGATAGTAGTAGCCGCCGTGGCGGAAGATGAAGGGCGCCTCGATGGCATTCGTGCCGGCATACTTCGATGTCGGGTTGGGTTCCGTGGGCTTGTAGTCCGGGGCGTGGCGACGGGCTATGGTACGCGGTTGCGCATCCGGGGCCAGATGCATGGTGGAGTCGAGCCGGGCCAGTTGGATGCCGTCCCAGAAGGAACCCCACGTGAGCCAGGGCGTGTCTGTCTCCTCGTCGATGATGAAGTTCGGGTCGATGGCATTCCAGTTGTCGCGCTTCTCGCGTGAACTGACGATGCACCCCTCGTCCTTCCACAGGCCGGCCCTGAGCGAGCGGCTGCTCAGCAGACCGATGGCGGAACCGTTCTTTCCGAAGGTGGAACAACTGTAGGCCATCCACCAGCGTCCGTGCCAGCGGATGACGTCGGGGGCCCACACGTGGCTGGCGAAACCGGGCACCGAGTCGGTGGTCCAGCCCGGGATGACGCTCATCACCGGCTGGGGCAGCACCGTCCACGTCCGCCGGTCCTTGGAGGTCATCTGCTGTATGCCCATGCCGGTGGAAAAGATGTAGTACGTGTCGCCGTCCTGGGCCATGACGGGGTCGTGCACCATGGGGGCGTCCGTCGTGAAGGCTTCGCGCGGAAAGCGTTGGCGCTGTGCTTCGACGGTGGCGGACAGGGCGGCCAGGCAGAGCATGAGGAAGGTTCTTTTCATCGTCGCGAATGGGAGATTACTTGATGGCGTACTCGACGGTGTTCACGACGCGAACCTTCTTGATATAGGGCGTGTTGGCGTCGCGGTCGTCGATGCTGAACTGGCCCTGCGAGGCGGTGATGATGCCGCCGAGCCGGGCGTTGGCGTCCTTGGCGAACTGCTCGGCTGTGGTGCGGGCGTTTTGCATGGCCTCCTGCACCATCTCGGGCTTGATGTCGGTGAGGCCCGTGAAGTCGTAGCGGATGCTGTTGTCGCCATATTCCTCGCTGACCAGTGCGATGCCCTGTTTCATCAGTTCCGACTGGCGGTTCATCAGTTGGCGCACTTTGTCGACGTTGGTGGAGGTGACGGTGATGACGCAGGCGGCCTTGTAGCGGTAGTTCATGATTTCGTTACCGTAGTTGTCGGCCTGCCGGTCGCTGATGGTGGGCGGATTGACGCTGATTTCGTTGTCGGTGATTCCGGCAGACTTCAGGAAACTCACCACGACGCGGTTTTTCTGTTCGATGAGTTCGTACATGGCCGACGGGTCGTTGCCCAACTCCTTGTAGATGAGGGGCCATGTGACCTTGTTGGCCGGCACCTCGCGCTCGGAGAGGCCCTTGACGGTGACTTTGTGGTCGAGGCGTTTAAAGTTTTCGATGCCGGACCCGATGAAATAGCCGCCGGCGCAGATGGCGAGGGCCAGCAGTAGGGCGGGCAGAAGCAGTGTGTTGGATTTCATAGATAGGACTGGATAGAATTAATAGGATTAGATAGGATTAAATAGGATGGCCTAGGATTACCTAGGAATTCCTAGGCCGTCCTAGGCCGTCCTAGGCCATTCTCTAGGCCATCCTAGGCCATCGTAGGGTTTGATTACTGATAGAAGAGGTAGCGGTTGTCCTCGATCTTGGCCTTGCGGGCCAGCGTCTGCATCAGGGCGTTCAGGTTGCGAGAGTAGGTGTTGACGAGTTGGCTCTCCTCCTGCTTCTGGTCGAACTTGCCCTCGAGTTTCTTCTGGTCGAGAACCTGGAAGGCGTAGACTGCACCCTCACCCTTGACACCGCTGACGAACTGACCCTTCTGGGCTGCTGCTACGGCACCGCTCAGTGTGGGCTCGCTGCTGGCCACCTTCTGCACGAACACGGGAGCAGCGAAGGTGATGTGGCTGACGGTGTCCTGAACGGCACCGGCCACCTTGGCTACCTCGGCCATGCTCTTCATGCCCTGAACCTTCTCGATGAGTTGAGCCGACTTCTTGTCCTTCATAACCTCTTCCTTCAGGATGTTCTGCAGGTTGTCGTCGTTGAAGTCGCGTGCGCCCTTCTTATGAATGGCAGAGAGCATGACCACGAGCAACTGGTCGTTGGCATTGCCGGCCTCGTAGAGTTCGCTGACGTCGCCGACCTTGCTCTTGAACACCCAGCGCAGGGCGTCCGTCGTGCCGCGTACGCCACCGATGTAGTGGTCGCCGCTGCCCACGTACTGCGAGGTCTGCACGTTGTATCCCTCCTTGGCAGCATTGGCCTCGATGTCCTCCATCTTGCTGTTGGCAGCCAGGAACGAACTGAACTTGTTCCAGACGTTGTTGTGGGTCTCCTCGCTGAAGTCGATGGGGCGCTTTATGATGGCCACGTCGTACTTGTCGATGATGTTGCGACGGTCGGTGACCTTCACGATGAGTTTGCCGCCGGTGATGTCGATCTGCTTCAGGGCGCCGGTGGGAGTCGTGAACAGGGCTTCGATGAATTTCTTATCGTCGTCGCGCAGGTTGCTGCCATCCACCTGGGCCGAGGTAATCCACTGAGCCTCGGCAGCCTGGTTGTACTTCTTGGCGATGGTGTCGATGGGCGTGCCGGCATTGAGGGCGGTCATGATGCTGTCGGCCGTCTTGGTGGCCTTGTCGTCGGTGCCGCTGACGCTGAGTACGCGGTATTCAACCGAGTCGGGCTGCTGTACCTTGGCGATGTACTTCACCACGTTCATGGTGTTCTCCACGCGGTTGACGGTGGGACCGGCGATGGTGCCGGGCGTCATGCTGTCGAGTTGGGCAGCGATGTCGCTGGGCAGCGACTTGCGGCTGACGGGCACACCGGTGTAACTGATGCTCGAACGGCTCTCGCGGATGGTGTTGGCGATGTTCTCGCTGGTCTCCAGGGCCTGAGCGTACTCGGTCAGTTCCTTCCGCAGGTCGTCCTCGTCAGCCTGGCTGGCGGTTACGGGCACCACGATGTACTTGATGTCGCGAGCCTCCTGCTGCATGTCGAACATGTCGGGGTACTGCTTCTGCATCTCCTTGTACTTGGCCTTCAGTTCAGCCTCGGTGGGCTCCACGTCGGTGTCCTTGACGGTGGTGTAGGGGACGGCAGCCAGGAGCACCTGACTCTCGTTGTTGCGAGCCTCGAAGGCGGCCTTGGCGCTGACGGGGTTGGCGAGCAGGCAACTCGACAGCAGCGTCTGATACTTCTGGGTCAGGGCCTGCTGGCGTACCTGCTTCTCAATGAACTTCCAATACTTGTAGTACTGGGTCATCGACTCCTTCTGCGCCTCGGGATAGTCGGGGTTGCTCTGAATCTCCTCGTAGTTGGTGAGGAACTGCTTCAGGATGTTGGCGTCGAACTGGCCCGTCTGCTGGTTCACGAACGGCGTCTGGCGCAGGATGGGGCTGCTGCCGGTGGTGATGAGGTTCTGCACCTCGGCATCGGTGACGTACAGGCCCAGTTTCTTGGCCTCGTGCTCGATGACCTGCTGGCTGATGAAGTCGTTCCAGACCTGGTCGCGCAACTGGATGGTCTGTGCCTCAGAGAGGTTCTGGCCACCGTTGCCCAGTTTCACGGCGTTCTCGTATTCCTCTACGAGTGCGTTGAAATCCTGATAGTTAACGTTCTCGCCGTAGACCTCGCCGATAACCTGACGGCTGGCGTTACGGCTGGAAGAGAGGGCACGTACCAACTCCTCCGCAATGAAAGCGAACAAGGCCAAGCCCAGAATGAGAATGAGGGCAGTGCCTTTGCTTCTGATTGTTTGTAAAGTTGCCATAATTTTTATTTGTTTTTTATTAATTTGCGCATAATCGGCCACAAAGATACGAAATAAAGTTGAAAGTTGAAAGTTGAAAGTTGAAAAAATGATGTAAAAGGGCAACTTTCAGCGCCCGGCTTTCAAGTTTCAACCTCATTTCACCTCTTTCAGGCGTACGAGTTCAATCTTTGTGGTCGTGTTCTTCACGATCTTGGCTTCCCAGTGCCCGAACTTCACCACCTCGTTCAGTTTCGGGAAACTCTGGTACTCGTGCAGGATGAGTCCGCCCAGCGTCAGGTACTCCTCGCTTTCGGGCAGGCCAAGGTCGAAGCGTTCGTTGATGGTCTCTATCTCCAGTCGGGCCGAGAGCAGGTATTCTCCATTGCCCAGATCCTTGGCCGTGTACTTGTTGCTGTCGTGCTCGTCCTCGATTTCGCCGAACACCTCCTCCATCAGGTCTTCGAGGGTGACGATGCCCGAGGTGCCGCCAAACTCGTCGACGACGACGGCCATCGACTTCTTCTCCTGCATGAACTGCTTCATCAGTTTCTGTGCCGTCATCGTCTCGGGCACGATGGGCATCTCGCGGATGCTGTCGGTCCAGGTGTCGCCGGCCTTCAGGCGGAACATTTCGCTCGAGTGCACGAAGCCCACGATGTCGTCGATGTCCTCGCGATAGACGATAATCTTGGAGTGGCCGCTCTCCACGAAGTGGTTCTTCAGTGTCTCCAGCGGCGTGTCGATGCTGACGGCGTCGATTTCCGTCCGGGGCACGATGCAGTCGCGAATCTTGGTGTCGGCAAAGTCCAGGGCGTTCTGGAATATCTTCACCTCCTCGTTTATCTCGCTCTCGTCGCTCACGTGGTCGATGTTGCGCTGGATGAGGTCGTCGAGGTCGACCTTCGAGAATGCCTTTTCGTGGGTGGCCGGGCTGACTTTCGCACCCACCATCCACAGCAGCGTCTTCGACAGTCCGCTGGTGAACTTGCTGATGGGGTAGAGCACGATGTAGAACAGGTAGGCAGGTACGGCAAAGGCGTTCATCATGCCGTTGGGATTCAGCCGGAATATGGTCTTCGGCAGGAACTCGCCCGTCACCAGCACGATGACGGTGCTGACAACGGTCTGCAGGGTCAGTTGCAGCGGGCCGTCGTCCTGCCATCCCAGGGGGGCGAGGACGTACTGGTCGATGAGTTGCGCCATCAGTATGCCGTAGACGACCAGTGCGATGTTGTTGCCCACCAACAGTGTGGAAATGAAGTTGTTCGGATGGGCGTAGAATATGCTGAGGATGCGCGACGTCAGGCCCTCCTTGGCGGCCTTGTCCATCTCGACGCGCAGTTTACTGCTCGATACGAAGGCTATCTCCATGCCTGAGAAGAAGGCGGAAATGACCAGGACGATGATACAACTGATGATGTGCATGCGTATGCGGTGATATGTAGTTTCTTTTAGCGTTTATTCTTGATGGGTGTGGCGGTGGCCGCATTCCGTGTGGTGGCTACGGCGGCCGATGTGTCGGCGGGTGTCGTCGGTTCGTCCTTGCTGCCGTCCACGTCGCTGACGGGGAAGGCCCCGATGGAGTTCGACACGTAGTAGTCCGTCATCTGTTCGTTCGAGCGGAAGTCGGTGCCCTCCAGTTCCTGGTCGGTGGTCTTGATGCGCATGTACTGCGTGCTCCAGATCTTGTGCTCGTTCATGTCCCAGAACAGTTCCTCGGTGCGGAACAGCGTGCCCTCCACATTGTGTATCACCACGCGCCCGCGCAGTTCCCACAACCGTTGTTCGTGCAGGTAGGCCGTGTCGGCCTCGACGTGGAGGTCGATGTGGAACTGCTCGTCGAAGCGCTCCATCAGCATGCCCTTCATGAACTTCCACGTCGGCGGATTGGTGATGGTGTAGATGTCCCACTCCTCGGCCACCAGTTTGTAGCGCAACACGCCCGAGTCGGAAATGAGTGTGCTGATGCCCCGCGAGCGCATGAAGGCCGTCGAGTCCTGTGCGCTGATAGTCGCCGGCATGCGTTCCTGCTCGCCCTGGCAGGAGAGGAGAGCGAAGAGTGAAGAGTGAAGAATGAAGAATAAGAGCACCCCCTTGAAGGGTAAGAGTAACTTGAATTCTTCACTCTTCACTCTTCGTTCTTCACTGGTGGAATTTATCATTTTCTTGCCTTTTTTACTGGAACCTGCGTTTCATGAACCATGCCTCGTTGACCGTGATGCCCATGTGCAGCATGAAGTAGTTCTCGCGAATCTGGTTCTCGACGCTGGGATGGCGGCGAAGCCACTCCACGGAGACGTTGATGAGCGAGCGCGAACCTGTCTTCAGGGGCAGGGCCGCACCGGCCGTCAGCCGCATCTCGCCAGGCCCCTTCGTCCCGTTTACCTTAGCGTACGGCGTGGTGTACGAGGCGCCCAGGCGGAAGTGCATGCGCTTCAGGTAGTTGCCGTACGGGTCGTGGATGTAGTCGGCACCCACGGCCACGCGGTGCATGTTCTGATATTGGCTGGTGGAGACGACGATGTCGGTGTTCGTCGTCGTCGACTGCGACACGGGCAGGCGGCAACCGTCCCACAGTTGCACGGTGTAGTCGGCCCCCACAGTCAGGCGGTTCTCCCGTTTCCACGTCAGACCGGCGCTGACGGTGTAGGGCAGTTCGAAGGCCTTGTCGGCCTTGCGTTCGATGGTGTCCCCCTGGCTGGTGTAGCGCAACAGTTGGACGCTGCTGCCAATCTTGTGGCCGATGCCCACGGTGGCGCCCACGGTCAGTTCGTTCTTCTTGTC
Organism: Bacteroidaceae bacterium; assembly: GCA_017444005.1. GTDB lineage: Bacteria > Bacteroidota > Bacteroidia > Bacteroidales > Bacteroidaceae > Physcousia. Next base: position 6,826 of record JAFSXQ010000253.1, read on the forward strand.
AAGGCGTATGGGATATTGCACGCCGAAGTCCAGTTTGTACGTGCGAATGTCCGACGCCCATTCCTCGTTCTGCGTATTGTAGTTCGTGCTGCTCGTGCTCGAACTGCCCTCGAAGAACTGCTGGGCCAGGCTGTTGCTGTACGAGCCCCACAGGTAGCCGACGTTGGCGCCCACGCTCAGTCCGGCCACCGGGTTCCAGCCCACGCCCATGTAGAGCTGGTGCAGGCCGCCGTTGCCGTAGTAGGTGGTCATCGAGGTGATGGACTGTCCGGTGGTGTAACTGCTGCCCACGGGGTGGCTCTCGGTGAAGTTGTAGCCGATGTTGGTGTAGGGGACGAAGCCCACCGACATGCCCATGCCGCGGCGCAGGCGGAAGCCGGCGTTCACGTAGTCGAGCATGGCGTTCATGACGTTGATGCTCGACTGGTTGCCCTTCAGCCGTCCCGTCTGCATCGTCATGCCGGCGTCGAAGATGAACGTCAGCGAGTCGATGGCTGAGTACGAGGCCGGATTCTGCATGTTCACCTGTATCGGGTTTCTCAGTCCCTGTGCCACACCGCCCATGGCGCGGTTCTCTCCTTGCGACTGGTCGCATAGCGTGCCCAGTCCGAACCGGGAGTAGGACGAGTTGCAGCCGTTGGTCTGCGCCGTTGCGGCGTAGGCCGTCGCCAGGAAGACCAATAGCGCTAAAAATCTCTTTATCTGCGTCATTTGTTATACTCTAATATCGTGTTCAGTCCGCGCGGAACGAGTCGTTCGTCGGTGACCACTTTCACGTTTTCGGGTGCAAAGATACGATTTTTTACTGATATATCTAAATATTTTGCGTCTCCGCCCGTTAAAAAAACTGAAAGATGTGGATATTTCTGTCGAAAAGCCCTGATGTAGCCCTCGATTTCGTGCCGTATGCCCCACACCGCACCGCTGCGCAGGGCCGTCGTGGTGTCGAACCCCAGTTCGGGACTTTCGCCCTCGACGGCGATGAGCGGCAGGGCCGCCGTTCCCTCGTGCATGGCCCGCAGCCGCATGGCCAGGCCCGGCGAGATGTTGCCTCCCAGATAGTGGTCGGTGGCGTCCAGGAAGTCGATGGTGATGCACGTGCCCGTGTCGATGACCAGCAGGTCGCCCTCCGGCTGCAGCGTCCGCGCCCCCACGATGCCGGCTATGCGGTCGGCCCCCAGCGTTTCCGTCGTGTGGTACAGGATGTCGACGGGCACAGCAGTGCGTCCCGTCAGTTGCATCATCCCGAATCCCAGGCTCTCCAGCACGCGACGGCCTTCGTCGGGGATGTGTGCCGTGGTGGAGTAGATGCCTTGCCGGCATCCCGTTCGCCGGGCAAACTCGCCGACGCCCTCCAGCGTGTGGCCCGTGGTCATGCCCTCCACGATGTCGTCGCCTTGGAAGGCGAACACCTTCGCACGCGTGTTACCTATATCTATTATAAGATTCATGTCGTTTGGTAGTTTGGTGGTTTGACTGCAAAGTTACAACTTAATTTTGAATGCACCATCATCCTGCGTGCTTTTTGTGCACGCGTCCCATCGTTACGGTCGCATCGATGCGTCGTTGCGGCTGCATCGATGCGTCGCGAAAACGATGACTTCTGGTCTCGAATATGGGCTGCAATTCGGAAAAATGCGAAGAAGTTTGGAATATTGCTCACTTATTCGTATCTTTGCGCGCAATTTGTTATTATATTAAGGTAATATGCGCGTGAAGAGGTACGTTTTGGTGCTAATGACAGTGCTCGCCGTCGTGGGGCTTCGGGCTCAGACGGAGGGCGACAGCCTGCGGGTGAGCCTGCTCACCTGTGCGCCGGGCACCGAGGTGTACCAACTGTACGGCCATACAGCGCTGCGCGTGCAGGATGAGGGCCGGGGTGTGGATGCCGTGTTCAACTACGGCGTGTTCGACTTCCGTACGCCGCACTTCACGTGGCGGTTCGTGCTGGGCGAGTGCGACTACATGGTGGCCGCCTATCCCTTCAGCGCCTTCCTGCAGGAGTACGAAGAGCGCGGCTCGCAGGTGACCGAACAGGTGCTGGCGCTGAATGCCGACGAGAAGTTGCGCCTGTTCCGCAACCTGGCCACGAACGCACAACCGCAGAACCGGACCTATCGCTACAACTTCCTGTTGAACAACTGCACGACGAAGGCCCGCGACATGGTGGAGCAGGCTGTGGACGGACGGGTGGTGTACCCCGAACAGGACGAATACCCCACCTACCGCGAGATGCTGCACCGCTACACCCGCGACTACCCCTGGGCCGAGACGGGCAACGACCTGCTGCTGGGGGCGCCGTGCGACACGGTGCTGTCGGCCCGTGCCTGCCAGTTCCTGCCCGAACGCCTGATGCAGGACATGGAGGAGGCCCAGATATTCGATAAAGACGAGAATCGCCGACCGCTGGTGGGCGAGACGCACATCATACTGCCCGATGCCCCCGAGAAGCGGATGAAACCCGCCGCCGACTCGTGGCAGACGAGGCTCGTGGAGTGGCTCACGCCGTTCCGGTCCGCCCTCTGCCTGCTGGGTGCCGCCCTGCTTGTGATGGTGGCCGAATGGCGCTGGCGCCGCATGTGGTGGGGCGTGGATGCGGTGCTGATGACGGCGCAGGGCATCGTGGGCACGTTGGTGTGCTTCATGCTCCTGTTCTCGCAGCATCCGACCGTCGACCAGAACTGGCAGGCCCTGGTGCTGAACCCCCTGCCGCTCGTGTGCATGCCCTGGGTGGTGCGCTCGGCGCGTCGCCGTCGCACGTGCCTCTACCACTACGCCAACCTGCTGTGGCTGACCCTGTTCGTGCTGTTCATGGCCTGGATTCCGCAGAATTTCTGTGCCCCGATGTTGCCTTTGGCACTCGTTTTGTTAACACGTTCTATTAGTTACTATCTGAATTACCGCCGATGACGACGCGCCAACACCATCTCCTGACCTCTCTGGTCCTGCTCATGTCCATCATGAGTGCAGAGGCACAGACAACATCCGACGTGCCCCGTCTGGTGGTGAGTGTGGTCGTCGACCAGTTGCGCACCGACTACCTGGATGCCTTTGCCCCCCTGTACGGCGAGGAAGGTTTCCGTCGTCTGATGCGCGAGGGTCGCGTCTACCAGCGTGCCGAATATCCCTTTGCCCAGCCCGACCGCGCCTCGGCCGTGGCCTGCCTGATGAGCGGTGCCACGCCGTATGAGAACGGCATCGTGGGCGAGCGCTGGCTGAGTCGCGAAAACCTGAATCCCCAGTATTGCGTGGGCGAGGGCACCCCGGCCAGCCTGGCCGTGAGCACCCTGACCGACGAACTGAAACTCTCCACTGCCGGTCGTTCGCTGGTCTTCAGCGTAGCGCCCCAGAGCGATGCCGCCGTGCTGGCAGCCGGACATGCTGCCGACGGCGCATTCTGGTTGGACGACGAGACGGGCCAGTGGGTGACGTCGGCCTACTACGGATACCCCACGTGGCTGACAGCCTACAACCGGGCCGAACATGCCGCCAACACGATAAAGAAACTGCTCTGGACACCCATCAACGACCGCGTGGCCGAGTTCAACTACTTCGTCTCGGACGAGGCGCGGAAACCCTTCCGCCACCAGTTCCGCGGCGACCGTCAGTTCCGCGAGTTCAAGGCCTCGGCGCTGGTGAACGAGGAGGTGACCGATTTCGTCGGCCATTGCCTGCAGAACACGGCGATGGGCGACGATGCCAGCACCGATTACCTGTCGGTGACCTACTATGCCGGCAACTACGACCACCACACCGTGGCCGACTACCCCATGGAGTTGCAGGACACCTACGTGCGGCTCGACTACCAGATAGAACGCCTCCTGCGGATGGTGGAGGAGAAGGTGGGCCGCAAGCGCGTGCTCTTCGTGCTGACCAGCACGGGCTACTGCGACGCCGAGCGCTCCGACGGCGACCTGGCCCGCTACCGCATCCCCACGGGCGAGTTCAACATCACCCGCGCGCAGGGCTTACTGAATATGTACCTGTCGGCCGTCTATGGCCAGTCGCAATACATCGAGGGGTCGATGGGCAACCAGTTGTACTTCGACCTGAAGGCCATCGAACAGCGTGCTCTGAACCTCAGCCAGGTGCTGGAGCGCAGTGCCGAGTTCCTTATCCGCCTGTCCGGTGTGCGCGACGTCTACACATCGACACGCCTGACGCTGGGCCTCGGTACGGCCAGCGTGCGTGCCCTGCGCAACGCCTACAACCCGCGGCATTCGGGCGATATCCTGATACAGGTGAGCCCGGGTTGGACGCTGGTGAACGAACAAACCGGCGAACGCCGCCAACAGCGCGATTCGTACATGACTTTCCCCCTGGTGTTCTACGGGATGAACCTCGAACCCCAGGTCGTCACAGACCCCGTCACCGTCGACCATCTGGCTCCGACCGTGGCCCGGTGTCTGCGCATACGTGCCCCGAGTGCCAGTTCGGCTGCACCGCTGATGATGAGTAATTAATTAAGAATTAAGAAATAAGAAATAAGGATTAATATGAAATTTATAGATTTTCTGAGTAGTATCTTCGGCAACAAGGCCCAGCGCGACATGAAGGCCATACAGCCGCTGGTGGAGCAGGTGAAGGCCGTCTACCCCGAGATACAAGCACTGTCGAACGACGAACTGCGCGCCCGTTCGCAAGAGATAAAGAACCAAGTACAGCAGGCTCCGGCCGACCTGCGTCGGCAAATCGCCGACCTGAAGGCCAAAATCGAGGAGACCGAGATTCAGGACCGCGCCCCCATCTTTGCCCAGATAGACAAACTGGAGAAGGAGGTGCTGGAGGTGCTGGAGAAGGCCCTGGAGGAGGTGCGCCCCGTGGCCTTCGCCATCGTGAAGAGTACCGCCGAGCGCTTCACCAACAACGCCGACGTGGAGGTGACGGCCACCGACTTCGACCGCGAACTGGCTGCCCGCCATGACTTCGTGGACATCGAGGGCGACAAGGCCATCTACCACAACCACTGGGTGGCCGGCGGCAACGAGACGGAGTGGAACATGATTCACTACGACGTGCAACTCTTCGGCGGCACCGTCCTGCACCAGGGCAAGATAGCCGAGATGGCCACGGGTGAGGGTAAGACGCTGGTGGCCACGCTGCCCGTCTTCCTGAACGCACTGACGGGCAACGGCGTACACGTCGTCACCGTCAACGACTACCTGGCCAAGCGCGACTCGGAGTGGATGGGGCCGCTCTACATGTTCCACGGCCTCTCCGTCGACTGCATCGACAAGCACCAGCCCAACAGCGAGGCCCGTCGCAAGGCCTACATGGCTGACATCACCTTTGGTACGAACAACGAGTTCGGCTTCGACTACCTGCGCGACAACATGGCCACCGACCCGAAGGACCTCGTGCAGCGCGCCCACAACTACGCCATTGTCGACGAGGTCGACTCCGTCTTGATCGACGATGCCCGTACGCCGCTCATCATCTCCGGTCCCGTGCCCAAGGGCGACGACCAGATGTTTGCCGAATACCAGCCCCTGGTGGAGAAACTGGTGAACGTGCAACGCCAGTTGGCTACCCAGTATCTGGCTGAGGCCAAGACCCTCATTGCCCAGGGACAGGCAGAGAACGATAAGGAGAAACTGGAGCAGGGCTTCCTGGCACTCTATCGCAGCCACAAGGCACTGCCTAAGAACAAGCCCCTCATCAAGTTCCTTTCCGAACCCGGCATCAAGTCGGGCATGCTGGCCACCGAGGAAATATACATGGAGAACAACAACCGCCGCATGCCGGAGGCCGTGGAGCCCCTCTACTTCGTGGTGGACGAGAAGCAGAACAGCGCCGACCTCACCGACAAGGGACACGCCTGGCTGGCCAGTCAGGTGAACGACAAGGACCTCTTCGTCATGCCCGACCTGGCCATGCAGATGGCCGAACTGGACGTCCTGCCCGAGGAGGAACGCCTGCAGAAGAAGGACCAACTCTACACCGAATACGCCGTCAAGAGCGAGCGCATGCACACCCTGCAGCAACTGCTGAAGGCCTACGCTATGTTCAACCTCAACGAGGAGTACGTCATCATCGACGGCGAGGTGAAAATCGTTGATGAGCAGACGGGCCGCATCATGGAAGGCCGCCGCTGGAGCGACGGACTGCACCAGGCCGTGGAGGCCAAGGAACACGTGCAGATACAGGCTGCCACGCAGACCTTCGCCACCATCACCCTGCAGAACTACTTCCGCATGTACCACAAACTGGCCGGCATGACCGGTACGGCCATCACCGAGGCCGGTGAGTTCTGGGACATCTACAAACTGGACGTCGTGGAGATTCCCACCAACCGCCCCATTGCCCGCAACGACATGAACGACCGCGTGTACAAGACGCAGCGCGAGAAGTACAAGGCCGTCATCCAGGAGATTGAGAAGATGCGCAACAGCGGACGCCCCACGCTGGTCGGTACGACGAGTGTGGAAATCAGTGAAATGCTGTCGAAGATGCTGCAGATGCGCAAGATTCCCCACCAGGTGCTGAATGCCAAACTGCACCAGAAGGAGGCCGACATCGTGGCCCAGGCCGGCCAGTCGACACCCGGAAAGGTCGTTGTGGAACTGCCCGACGGCACGACACAGGAGAAGGACGGCATGCTGGGTGCCGTGACCATCGCCACCAACATGGCCGGTCGTGGTACAGACATCAAACTCAGCGAGGCCGTGCGCCAGGCCGGTGGTCTGGCCATCATCGGCACGGAGCGCCACGAGAGCCGTCGCGTCGACCGCCAGTTGCGTGGTCGAAGCGGACGTCAGGGCGACCCCGGATCGAGCGTCTTCTACGTCTCGCTGGAGGACAAACTGATGCGTCTGTTCGCCTCGGAGCGTATTGCCAAGGTCATGGACCGACTGGGATTCGAGGATGGTGAAATGATTGAGCACCCGATGATTTCGAAGAGCATCGAGCGCGCACAGAAGAAGGTGGAGGAGAACCACTTCGGCGTGCGTAAGCGCTTGCTGGAATACGATGACGTGATGAACAAGCAGCGTACCGTCATCTACGAGAAGCGCCGCCACGCCCTGATGGGTGAGCGCATCGGCATGGACATCGCCAACATGATATGGGACC